>JAKAGC010000020.1 GCA_021817755.1 Acidobacteriota bacterium
TCCAAATGGGCGATTATGTCAGGTGGATTATTCTTAAGCATTGAGCGAACTGCCGAGTAATAAGTATGGATCAGTTGCCTAATGTTGCTATGATATCCATCGTGAAGAATTTTACCAAATTGCTGAGAATTATAATCAACTTCAATGAATGAATTTCCAACAGGAAGAAAATGAACCGCTCCGATTGTGTAATCGATAAAATTGTTTTGGGGATGAAATGAAATTTGTGTATTAGAATCATTTAAACCATAAATGTAATCCACTTCAAGTCCTGTAAAAATATTGATATGATCCCTATATTTTTCTTTGAGCCGATTTATTTCCGATATATAAATAGGGAGTATTTTAGAATTCATATTCCAATCCGATTGAAGTAGATTAGGAGCATGACTCGAGAATCCCAGTGAATCGAACCCCATTTGAATGGCTTTTAAGATATAAGCTTCAGGTGGTTCCTGCCCATCGCAAAAGGTAGAGTGTACATGAAAATTACTTTTCCACGAAGATAGTTTTGCAACGGTGATTGAAATAGCCATATTTTATAATACAATAAAAAAATAAAATAATCAAAATTTTTTCCCTTTACTTTTTGTAAAATATTTTATAGAATCTGGTGTTACATAAATGACAAAAAAATGACAATCCGGAAATAATGAATAGATGAAGATAAAGAGAAAGTGCTATGGGAACAAGTAATCTGGTTATTGTAGAGTCGCCTGCAAAAGCGAAAACGATTGAGAAATTTTTAGGAAAGGATTTCATTGTAAAATCCTGTATGGGACATATTCGAGATTTAGTTAAAAAGAATTTCGGTATCGATAAAGAAAATAATTATCAGCCCCAATATGAAATTTCACCTGAAAAGAAAAAAATTGTGGCGGAGCTAAAGAAGCTTTCATCCGAAGTAGATATGGTTTGGCTGGCATCCGACGAGGACAGAGAAGGAGAAGCCATTGCCTGGCATTTGGCAGAAGTCTTGAAATTGAATGAGAAAAAGACCCAGCGAATCGTTTTTCATGAAATTACAAAGGAAGCCATATTAAATGCTATTGCCAAGCCTAGAACGATAGATAATCACCTGGTTGATTCACAGCAAGCCCGCCGGATATTGGATAGGTTAGTAGGTTTCGAGCTTTCCCCTATTCTCTGGCGCAAAGTTAGGCCTTCATTATCGGCTGGGCGTGTTCAATCCGTAGCCGTAAGGTTGTTAGTGGAAAGGGAAAGAGAAATTCTCAATTTTAAAGCAACTTCGACATTTAAAGTATCTGCTATTTTTTCAGTTAAAGATAAAAATAATAAGATTGTCGGCTTAAAGGCAGAATTAAGCCGTAGATTGAAATCTGTTAAAGAAGTCATGGCATTTCTTGAAAAATGCAAGGATGCCCAATTCAGTATAAAAGATATTGTAACCAAGCCATCACGCAAATCACCTGCCCCACCTTTTACCACATCCACATTGCAACAAGAAGCAGGCCGCAAACTTGGTTTTTCTGTCTCTCAAACTATGGTAGTAGCTCAAAAGCTATATGAAGCCGGAAAAATTACATATATGAGAACCGATTCGGTCCATCTCTCTGATCTGGCGATTAATACCGCCCATGCCCAGATCAATAAAACTTTCGGAGCTAATTATGCTCACACCCGACACTTTAAAACAAAATCCAAAGGTGCTCAAGAAGCTCACGAAGCCATCCGACCAACCTATATGGATCAGCACGAAATCACGGGAACTTCGCAGGAAAAAAGGCTATATGAATTAATCTGGAAACGTACCATCGCGTCACAGATGAGTGATGCCCTTCTTGAGAAAACAACGGTTACGATTGATATCTCAACTTTAAAAGATGATTCTTTTATTGCCCGTGGCGAAGTATTGAAATTTGATGGATTTCTTAAAGTGTATATCGAATCCTCAGATCTCGAATTGGATAGCAGTGATGAAGATGGAGAAGAAGGCAACAAAGGATTGCTTCCTCCATTAAACATCAATGACATACTTCCTTTAAATAAAATCGAAGCAATTGAGAGGTATAGTCAACGTCCGGCACGTTATACAGAAGCCAGCCTGGTTAAGAAACTGGAAGAATTGGGAATTGGTCGTCCATCGACATATGCCCCAACAATTTCGACCATCCAACAAAGAGATTATGTTGTCAAAGAAGATCGGGAAGGAACACCCAGAAATTACGAAGTAGTCATTTTCGAAAATGGAAAAATACATCAGGAAACCCGAACAGAAATCACCGGTGCTGAAAAAGGAAAACTTTTTCCTACAGACATTGGTATGGTAGTTAATGATTTTCTCGTAAAATATTTTGTCGATATTATGGATTATAATTTTACTGCTTCTGTAGAAGAAGAATTCGATGAGATTGCCGATGGAAAAAAAATCTGGTATAAAATGATCGACAATTTTTATAGACCCTTTCATCTAAAGGTAGTAGAAACAACCGAAAAATCTCAAAGAAATACAGGTGAGCGAAAACTGGGAGAAGACCCAAAAACAGGGAAACCTGTTTATGTTCGAATCGGAAGATACGGCCCGATGGTTCAAATCGGAGATAGTAACACCGGGGCAAATGGTGAAATTTTAAGCGATGAGAAACCCAAATACGCTCGGTTAGGAAAAGACCAAAGAATTGAAACTATTTCTCTGGAAGAAGCTCTCGATTTATTCAATATGCCTAGAGATCTTGGAGAATTTGAGGGAAGTACAGTTACAGTCGCTATTGGTCGGTTCGGTCCATATATTAAACACAAATCCGCCTTTTATTCATTGAAAAAAAATATCGACGATCCATTTACAATAATACTTGAACGTGCCATTGAATTAATTACTGAAAAAAGAGAAGCTGACCTCAAAAAAACGATTAAAGAGTTTAAAGAAGAACCTGAATTAAAAATCTTGAATGGAAGATGGGGCCCTTATATTTGTTATAAAAAGGAAAATTATAAAATTCCAAAAAATACCGATCCTTCATCGTTATCATTGGAAGATTGTCTTAAGATTACCAGTTCTGATGCTGCAAAATCGAAATCGAAGATAAGAAATAGAATTGCTTCCAAAACATCTGCAAAGACAACTAAAACGAATTCGACAACTACAGCTAAAGCTACAAAAAAGAAAACGACTTCGCGAAAAAAAAAATAAACAGAATTATTTAAAAAACCGAGAAAGAAATTTATTCATCCGGGAAAACATATCCGATAGATCTATCTCTGATTCCGAATGGCTGTAAGGAGAGATTGTAAACCCCTTCTCATTTGAAAATTGTGATGAGCCATCAAGGGGTCCCTGCTGGAACCGCAATTTGTCTCTTTCTTCTTGGAGCTTAAGCCGTTCCATTTCCAATTGTTTTCGTTCATTTATAATTTGTCCCCCCGCTTTGGTCCATTCCAGTATTTGTCTAAGTTCTCCTCCATCTAACCAGATTCCATGATCTTTGCATTTATCTATAATAACACCACTATGAAAACCAAAATTAAGACGATTCATTAACTTCCGACATACTGGGCATTTTATATATGTTACCGGATAATCGGAATGTCGTTTCAATTGGTGAATCTCACCCAGCCGAGAATAATCGATTTGATAAACATTGGCAACCGATTTATCCACAAGGGTTTCCAACTCATTTAGATCAAAAAATAATCCCATACAACTGGAACATCGTTCGATCAGAAATTTATCTCCAAAATTTATATCGATGGTTTGAAGTGGGATATTGCATCGGGGGCAGATACGTTCGGATTCAGGGGTTTCGATTGTATAACGGTTAACATCCCCTAAATCTATATCTACACGAGTATTGCAATATGTGCATATTATGGAATCGGGCGGAAGCGCGGCTCCGCAATTTTTACAATTGGACATTTCAATTACTCCAGGTACAACTAATCGATATCTACCATCTTGGATTCACCCGTATAGGTGACGGATTTATAATTGGTTATACTTCGGACACGGCGGATTACTTCAGCCAATGATTCAGCATTATCAAGTATTTTTCTCAATTTATTATACATCGGATCTTCTTTTTCCATTGTATTCAACAACATATCCGTATAGCCGATAATCACGCTTAAAGGTTGGCTGAATTCATGAGAAATGGTTACTGCCATCTCAAGTATACTCTGAAGTTTCTCTTTTTCAAGGAGTTCTTTCTGTTGCTCTTGGATTCGTTTATTAAGTTGATGAAGTTCTAGAATGTACTCACTCTTTTCATTTACCATTTTTTCCAATTCAAGACGCTTCCGATATAGTTCAAGAAAAACACTTACTTTGCTTTTAAGTACATGTGGATTGATGGGTTTGAAAAGGTAATCAACTCCCCCCATTTCATAACCTTTGAAAACATATTTCTCTTCTTTATTGATAGCAGTTACAAATATAATGGGGATGTTTCGTGTTTTTTCCTTACCACGCATCAACTCGGCAACTTCAAAACCATCCATCTCCGGCATCTGGACATCCAAAAGGACTAATGCAAAATTGAATTCCAA
The DNA here is from genome assembly GCA_021817755.1 of Acidobacteriota bacterium. Taxonomy (GTDB): domain Bacteria; phylum Acidobacteriota; class Aminicenantia; order UBA2199; family UBA2199; genus JAKAGC01. Next base: position 4,504 of record JAKAGC010000020.1, read on the forward strand.
CATCAACCCTAATGCCTGATTGCCTGATTCCGCTTTAATAATTGTAATTTCAGGATTTTCCAGGAGTGCTTCTAATGCCAGGAGATTTTCCTTCCTATCATCTACTATCAGTATATTCACTTTTTCTTTGTTTTTTTCAACCATTCATTTATTCCTGTATCTTAAATTGTCCAATTATTTGTTTATATCATATTATAACTAAAAATGAAAAGGAATTCAAAAATTTTCCTTTTTTTCTTATGAAGAAAAAAGAGAACTGATCTCAGGTTGGTTGATAATAATCGATTTTAGCCTATCTAACCAGATTTCAAGATTGGAATGTCTCAATTCGATTTTTTCTTCTTCTGCAATTTTACAAATTTTCGGTGCCATAAGTATCTCTTCGAGTAAAGAGCGTTCAGAATTGCGAGAGGATTGTTCACATTCATAAATATGAGCAATAATATTGGCAATAAATACTATAAGTGGAAATACCCTTTGATCCGGAGCTTCGGCAGGGGTATGATGAAACCCTACAGCAATTACCAATGAAGATGGAAATGTCCATTTATTTAATAATTGCATTCCCAATCGATCATGACAAATATTAAAAATTGTGAATTCTTCTCCCAGCCGCTTCGGTGTAGAAAATGCGTCGATCTCTCGATGAGAACTCTCCGCACCATGGCTAAGGTCAAGACCTAATTTCCCAATATCATGAATAAGCCCTGCAGCGAAGAATTCATCCTTATCCAAAGAGATAGGCAACGATTGTGCAATCTCCTGAGCCACCAGTGCACAATAATAGGAATGTTTCAAAAACAAAATTATATCACTCCCTTCCCTTATTCCTGCTGTATGAAACATAATTTTAGTAAGGGCAAGTTGTTTGATTTCAGAAGTACCTAATACTGAAAACGCCTTTTTTATTGTAGCAACTTTCCGACGAATCCCAAAAAATGGAGAATTGGCATGTTTTAATACTTCTACTGCCATTGTAAAATCGATTTCCACCAATTGTTTCAGTCGCGGAAGAGTATCTTCAAAATTCAATATAGAACGCATTACATGTTCTGCAAGAAGCGGGGACACTGGAAAAGTATCTATTTGGCGAATATAGCCATTATGCATTTTATTCTAACCTCAAATCTTAACAAAATCGTACCAGTGAACATTAATATCACCAGTACATCTATTAAATATGATGCTCTTTAAAACTGTTAAAAGCCTCCGCTTTTTCCAACACTTTCTTTTTTGCTTCGTGTATTCTTTTGGACTCAAGAAGAAGTAATTTTCTATCCTCGATTACCTCTAACATATGAGTAACTAATATTGGATCGAATTGGATTCCTGCTTGTTCCACAAGTTCCATAATAACTTCCTCAGAGGATAGAGTCGGACGATAAGATCTTTTTGATGTCATTGCCACAAAAGCATCCACAAGCGAAAAAAGACGTGCCCCGATCGGAACCTCTGCTCCCCTTAAACCTTCCGGATAACCTGAGCCATCAAAATTTTCATGATGATACCGCAAGATAGTTCGCTCATCCGCAAAAATATCGAACAAACGGGTCATTTCTTCCATCATGAAAGGATAATCTTCAATATCCTTTTTTTCAGATTCATTCAAGGGCCGATTATACTGTGCCGTATTATCTTTGATAAAAACCCGGAATAATTCATGAAGAATAATTGCTCTCTTGAACGTATGAACAAGTGCTCGAGGCATTCCAAGACGTTCTCCCATATAATCAAAAATTTTCATTGCTTTATGATCATTTTTTAGATTTAAATTTATATCTGTAAAAGAGGAGGTATTCTGTTCCGTATTTTGAAGAAAAAGTTCGAGAGAAGTCAGGATCGATTCTCTCGAATTATCAATGATTCTTTTTAATTGTTCCCTGGATGAAGATACATGATTTGATGAAGAGTCCGAAAGGGTTCCGGATTGAATTAACTCTTCTTCTCTAAATATTTTTACATTATTTCGTCCACTCGATTTTGCTCTATAGAGTGCACGATCAGCGAAATTTACAAGTTCATCGGCCATAGCCGGATGATGTGTCAAATAGGAAGAAATCCCTATACTGATCGTGACATATTTTGAATGACTCTTTTGTATATAATGAAATTTCTCTGCTCTCTGCCTAAATTTTTCAGCCAGAATACGGGCTCCTTCAAGGCTCGTATGAGGTAGAAGCAATACAAATTCCTCTCCCCCATAACGACACAAAATATCTGTTTTTCGTGTAACCTCCTGAGTTAATATTGCAAAATTTTTTAGGACATAGTCTCCAAATGTATGCCCGAAGGTGTCATTCACATCTTTGAAATAATCTAGATCGATCATAAAACAGGAGAGGTCGGAATGATTACGTTTAGCCAGAAGAAATTCGCGATTTAGCAATTCCTGAAAATATCTATAATTATATAATCCGGTTAATCCATCCCTGATAGACATTTCTTTCAAACGTTTATTTTGTTTCTCGATTTCCAATCGCGATTTTTCCAATTCCATTTTATTACGATGCAATTCCAAAAATATCCGAATTTTGCTCTTGAGAACCATCGGATCAATCGGTTTGAATAGATAATCCACTGCTCCAGCCTGGTAACCTTTGAATATATACTGTTCTTCTTTACTAATTGCAGTAATAAATATTATCGGAATATAACGAGTTTTCTCTTTTCTTCGCATCAGTTCCGCCACTTCAAATCCATCCATTTCTGGCATCTGTACATCAAGTAGAACCAGGGCGAAATTCTGTTCAAGCATAAGTCCTAGAGCTTCATTACCCGAGGTAGCGGAATAAATCGAAATATCTGGAAAATCGATAATAGCTTCCAATGCAACTAGATTTTCTTTCCTGTCATCTACCAAGAGTAATTTTGTATCGTGTTCAATTTTCTTCATTTCAAATATTCTCAGGTATTAATTCGGTTTTTTTTCTCCCGTGTTTAGCCATTTTGACAAAAAAAGGGGCAAGTTCATCCAATTTTAGTACAAAATGTGGCGTTACAGTCTCAATGGCAGCTTTCGGCATACCTTCCACTTCCGCATTTTGAGGATCCTGTACCACTATTACCCCTCCTTCTTCTTTTATTTTTTTCAATCCCTTACTTCCATCACTATTCGCTCCAGTTAAAATCACTCCGATAAGAGAATCTCCGTATACCTCAGCAGCAGATTCAAAAAAAACATCAACCGAAGGACGAGCAAAATTAATTCGTTCCTCCACTGATAATGAAAAGGTTTCATCCTCTTCCACAAGAACATGATAATTCGGAGGAGCCGTATACACAGTCCCCCTTCTTAATCTTTCTTTTTCATCTACTTCTTTAACATGTATCCTGGAAATACTATCAAGATAACGAGTCGTATAATTATCAGATAAAGGACTAATATGCTGTATTACAACAATGGGGATAGGAAAATCTTTGGGCAGGGCCGGTATTATTGTACTTAAGGCGTGCATTCCTCCAGCCGAAACACCAATAGCTATACATCTAAATACCCGGGGCTTACTAAGTAACGCACCCGTGATAGTTCCCATTATGTATTCCCTCCTCATGCATTGTCATCGGGCTTTCTTTGGAATATTTTCTCTTTTTCCACGATCGATGAAAAAAATTGTGCATATTCCGAAAATTGGAGGGTTTCTTTTGTTCCCAGGCAAAGAAATCCCGATGGAGTTAGACTTTCCATAAACAATTTAATAACGCGGTTTTGCAATTTCCTTGTAAAATAAATCAATACATTTCGACAAAGTATTAGATTCATTTCCCCAAATACCCCATCCGTCACAAGATTATGATCTGCAAAAACAATTCTCTCTTTCAGAGTAGAATCCAAAATAACCGAATCGTACTTTGCTGTATAATACTCGGCAAATGAATTAATTCCCCCCGCTTTTTGGTAATTGGAGGTATAATCTTTTATCATATCGATCGGATAAATAGCACTACGTGCCTTTTGAAGGGCTATTGTATTAAAATCCGTTGCATAAATTTGCGTTCTGGAATAAAGCCCCTCTTCCTTTAGTAATATCGCCATCGAATAAACTTCTTCACCAGAAGCACATCCTGCATGCCATAGCTTTATAAAAGAGTATTTCTTCAATTGGGGAATTATTTTTTTACGTATTGCAAGATAAAACGATGGATCCCGGAACATCTCTGTTACATTAATCGACAAATCCATTAACAAAGTCTCGAAAAAAGAACGATCATAAAGAATTTGGTGTTGCATCTGAGAGAGATTTTCCATATTTGAAATTCGCATCCGATACAGCACTCGTCGTTTAATATGTGCCCTGGAATAATCTTTAAAATCATAATGATACTTCTGGTAAATCGCTTCAAGTAATAAATCCAATTCTATTTTTTCATTTTCTTTTTTCCATCCGAATTGGAAATCGTCCTCAAAATCCGGAATATCAATTGAAACGAATTCTTTCTTATTAATCATAAAGCCATACCCTTAATAATGAAAGTAATTTTGCAGAGTCAACAGGCTTAGCCAGATAATCATTTGCTCCTGCCGCTACACATTTATTCCGATCTCCCTTCATCGCTTTAGCTGTTAATGCAATTATAGGTAGTCTCTCAAAACGTTTCATCTTACGAATCGTTTTCATCGCTTCATACCCGTCCATTACAGGCATCATTATATCCATTAAAACCAGATCGATATCCGAATAAAGCTCCAGTTTTTCGATGCCTTCTTTTCCATTTTTCCCAACAACTGTTATCATACCTTTTTCTTCAAGAATACTTGTCAAGGCAAAAACATTTCTCATGTCATCATCGACAATCAGTATTTTTTTGCCTTTCATAATCGCTTCTTTATCTAACATCCGATTTATAACTCGTTGTTTGGACTCTGGGAGATCCGAATCCACCCTATGAAGAAATAATGTTGTTTCCGCAAATAATGCCTCCAGTGTATAGACATTTTTAATAATAATACGCTGGGCATATTTTTTAAGAACTTCCTGATCTTGGGGATTTAATTCATTTTCTGTAAAAATTATAATCGGCACTTGCGACAGTGTATTATCCTCTCCTATTTTATCCAACAACTCAAAGCCGTTCATATCTTCAAGGTCCGGATTCAGGATCATACAATCGAATGTCCCTTTTTTTAGCATAATAAGTGCTTCACCCCCCGAAGTTATTAGAGTAGTTGCAACATCTCCACTACCGATCATTTTCATAATGCTTTTTCGTTGATTCTCATCACTGTCAATCACCAGAAGTTTCTTAACCGGTTTGGCAATGATTCGCTCGATTTTTTTAAAAGCTGTTTCCAACGTCTCCGTACTGATCGGTTTTCGGAGATAGCCCACTGCGCCTCTGTTCATTGCTTCCGCTGTATTTTCGGCTGCTGACATAAAATGTACAGGTATATGACGTGTCTCAGGATTACTTTTAAGACGTTCAAGAACCTGCCATCCATCTATACCTGGCAGTTTTACATCAAGAATTATTGCACTAGGTTTATAAAAATCCGCAAAATGAAGACCCGTTTCACCATCTTCAGCGATCAGGCATTTAAACCCTTTTGCTTGAGCGAGATTTAGGAGAACCTCAGCGAAGGTGGAATCATCTTCAATAATCAAAATCGATTTATCTTCAGGTTTAAGAAATTTACGGTCATCACGAATTTCCTTTTGAGAAAAGTGAGATTCTACACGGGAGGTTTCCCCTCCCTCACCTGAATTCAATTGTGTATGCACTGGCTCAGTTTTTGAAACAGGCTTAATAAATAGATCGTCTGCTATCTCCACTACTGCTTTTTCCAAATTTCCCACTACGACAGGAAGATTTACTGGCGATGAATCCGCATTAACCCCTTCCGAAGCTTCTTTCGGAATTGAAGATACCCTCCGGCGCTCTGCCGGCGGTCGTGTACCTGATTTATCCAATTTTTCAGGCAAATATAGAGTAAATGAGCTTCCCGTTCCCATTTCACTTTGCATCTGAATTTCCCCTCCAAGTAGCCAGGCTAACTCCCGGGAAATGGAGAGCCCTAATCCCGTACCCCCATATTTACGACTTGTAGTTCCATCTGCCTGTCGGAATGCATCAAAAATAATCGACTGCTTATCCTGGGGAATTCCTATCCCTGTATCTATAACTGAAAAACCAATAGTATGCTCAGGAAAAAGTTCGCTGTGTATGAAACTCATTGATTTGGCAGGACGGAAAATCTTCAAGGTAACACTGCCTTTTTCAGTGAATTTAAAGGCGTTGGACAGCAGGTTTTTTATCACTTGCAACAAACGTTGCGAATCCGTATCGATCGATTCAGGAAGATTATCATGATCCACATCTACAATAAATTGGAGTCCTTTATTTGCAGCTACAGGATGAAATACACGCGAAAGACTCCCTGTAATCTCTTCGATATTGATACTCTCCACACGAATTTCCATCATACCCGCTTCGATCTTTGACAAATCCAATATTTCGTTTATTAATTCTAATAAATCAGCTCCCGAAGAATGAATCGTTTTCGAAAATTCCACCTGCTTATCGCTTAAATTCTTCTCACTGTTGTTGGACAGTAATTGTGAAAGGATTAAGATACTATTTAAAGGAGTCCGAAGTTCATGAGACATATTCGCCAGGAATTCCGATTTATATTTACTTACTTCTTCCAGATCCCTTGCTTTCTTTTCAATTTCATTCCTCGCCATCAATAATTCCAGGTTCTTTTGCTGGATATCCGCTTTCTGTTTTTCCAGAGCCCTTGTACGTTCTTCAAGTTCTTCATTAATTACCCGCAATTCTTCTTGTTGGCTCTGGAGGTTGTTTTCTGAAGCGATTAACGCTCTTGTTTGTCCTTCCAGTTCCTCATTTGATTGACGCAATTCTTCTTGCTGCTGCTGTAATTTTTCTGCTTGTTCCTGCGTTTTCAATAGTAATTCTGTTAGTTTTCTTCTTGATTCTGATGAGTTAAATGCAATACCTATATTCTCAAGAGACTGTGTCAAAAATTCATTTTGAATATCTGTTATAGAATTGATCGTTGCAATTTCAATTGCACCTATAGCCGTTCCCCCGTAAGAAAATGGATAAACAACAATTTGTTTAGGGAGAATCGTTCCGAATCCAGTACGGATACGCATTAAATCCGAAGGGATATCGTTAATGGCAATCATTTTATTTTGATCAACAGATTGTCCTACAATACCCTCTCCTAACTTAAATTTTCTTAGAGGTACTTTTTCTTTTCCAAGCGCATAACTACCCACCATACGTAATACTTCACCATCTGATGAAAAGTAAATAATTCCCATCTGGGCTTCAAGATATGTGGTAATGAAGTTAATTATATTCTGGGATAGTATTTGAATATCTAATTCTCCCCGTATTCTATTATTTAACTCTGTTTGCCCTGTTTTTAACCAGTTTTGCCTTCGATTCTGTTCTACCGCATCTCGAAGAGATTCTGTCATTCTATTTAAAGCATCGCTTAAGCGGTCCTCTTCCGAACGCTTCTGAATATTTACCGAATAATCACCCCTGGAAATCGTTTCAGCAAGGCCCACCACTCGCATTTCATCGCTAATATCCACCATATATTCGATAGCTCCAATAATATTCCCATAAGTATCTTTTAATGGAGCACTCGTATATCTCATCGGTACATTTTTATCCGGCAGATTTGCTACCATATCACCTGTAAGAACCGTATTTCGATTCATTGCCCTAAATGATCGACATTTTTCCGAGCGACAGTGAGTTGTATTGAATAATGCATAACATTTTTTTCCGATACATTCATCTACAGTTTTCCCAACCAGTGTTGCACCTGATTTATTAATAAATTGGATATTAAAATCCATATCCACTACATGCACCGGAGTTGGAATATTATTCAGGTAATCAATCTTTCTCTGGCTATCCGCATTGGATTCTCTTAATCGGTCAATCATCTGATTAAGAGCATTACCCAACATGTCTTTATCCCCTTTGATTTCGACATCAAGAGAATAATCACCAACCGATACCTCTTCTGCTACCATCGCTACATCATGTAAGGTTCGCGTCATCCTTTCTAAGGCAATTCCCAACATATCTTTTTCACTCTTTGGAATTACTTTAGCCGAATAATCTCCTAGTGATATATTATTCGCTTGATGTACAACCTCCACCAGATTATCCCGCATCTGATTCACAGCTTTTCCAAGCGAATCCTTTGCACTTCGGATATCAACAGTTTTAGTAAAATCTCCGAATGCAATCGCCTCGCATATTACCGTCATTGCCTGAAAGGAGTCCACCACTTTAGTGAAACTATCTACTGTCTGGCCGATTTCGTTTTTTTGCAAAGGAATTTCCTCATAGGAAAGATCCCCAATCGCTACTTGTTGTGCCCATGCTGATAATTTCAAAATCGGTTCCACTATTTTACGTGCGACTATCATGGATATGAGAGATACGATTACGATTGTTGCAATTACTATTAAAAAAACGATAAACCGGAGACTATATGCAGACAGGAACGCTTCCGATTCACTAACTTCAGCAATTAATACCCATTTAACTCCCAATTTATCAAGACTTTCAAGATTGTATTTTACTCCCAGAACGCTTTCATTTCTATAATTTTGGTAACTCACCGGACCCGTTCCTGTTTTATCTCTATACAGGTATATCCCTGGATTCGGACTTTTTTTAAGACTCGTTAATACCCTGCTTTCAAAACGAGATTTTGTCCTCATCACCAAATCTTCACCAACAAGATAGGTCTCTCCCGTTCTATTTCCACTAGAGTTTTCCTGCATTATTGAATCAATCTGATCCATTGTCATCTTAATAGCCATCACACCTATTGGAACACGATCAACTCCCATCAAAATTTTTTGCATCAGAAAACCCACTGGTTTTTCTGTGTCATTATTAAAATATTCAATATCCGAAAAAACAGGATCTTCCGATTCTACTGCTTTTTTATATGCTCTTGCAAAAAGACTTTCCGATAATTTTCCCGTTAAAAAATTAATCCCCAACAAATCGAATTCCCGGGTTGTAAATATAATATTACCTTTTAAATCGATCAGATAAATTTCCTGATATCCATAGGTCCTTCTAAAATTATCCAGATCCAGCCCAACATTTACCGAATCCCCCATATACCGTATTTCTTCAAGATATTCTTTTAACGGTCTCTCTTTATTCAAAGTATTTTTATTTATATCATCTATATATATAATATTGTAACTCAATTGAGAAATAAACTGTAATCCTTTAATTCGATCATAAAAAAATGAATTAATATACTCCTGCTTCAGTTTGGATATTGAAGATAATTGCTGAGTTGCAGTATCTCTTAAACTCCCTGAAGATATTAGGAAACTAACTATACTTGCAAATAATAAAGGTGCAAGAGAAAGTGTCGAGAACCACAAGAAAAATGTTTTCCCAAGCCCTTTTTTACGTATTATTTTAAATAATGATTCCCCTATTCTCTTAATAAATTTTTCGAATATTTGAATCATTTCCCCTCCGTTTTCATGATAAATCGCCATCCATTTTGAGGAACGAATAGGACCAACCTTCTGTTCTGCATCGTTTGCACCTTTTCTACTGAGTATTTATAGTAATATTTTATTTTAATATATTTAAAAACTTTTTTAAACTAGTATTAAAAAAATTTAACCAATTGGGAAATGGAAAAATTTTTTTTACTATGATATATTTTTTTCCAGGAGTTATGCGAATACCGATTGATTAGAAAAAACTCCTTATTTTTTCTTTTCGGTAGAATTTTGTTAATCCCGTCCGACTAATTTTTCGGAAATTTGAATCCTTGAGGAGGTGTTTTAAATGAAGAAATTAAAATATGTTTTATTTTTCCTTGTAATGATAATTATTATAACCGGGATCGCTTTAATTATATCCATTCACTCGGGATTAGCAAATTCTTCTCCCGGGAATTCCAGTACACAGGAGGAAAGAATGTTGTCTAAACAATCGTATGAAAAGCTCTGGAGTAAAATTGAAGGTTTTACAGATAAAGGGCTTCCCAAATCCGCTTTGGAAATAGTTGAGATAATATATAAAAAAGCAAAATCAGAAGATAATCCCGGACAATTCATTAAAGCAATCGTTCACAAAATGCGTTTAATCCAGGAGATCGATGATGAAGCTTTTGTAAAAGTTCAAAAATTCCTGATAGATGAACTAAAAAATAGCCGCTTTCCCGTTACTCCAATCCTTCACTCCATGATGGCCGAACAGTATTGGAATTACTATAACTCAAACCGGTACCGTTTTTTTAATCGCACCAACACATCAACCCAATTCAAAAATGAGGACATGGAAACATGGACATTAAATCAAATAGTTGAAACTGTAAATCTACATTATAAACAATCCCTTGAAGAGCCTGATGCATTAAAAAAAATCGCTGTCAATATAATTGATCCCGTTCTCAATATTAACAATGAAGGTCGTAAAATGAGACCCACCCTCTATGATTTTCTTGCACACCGCGTAGTTGATTTTTATATAAATGAAGAGGCTGGTCTAACAAAACCCAAATATGAATTTACCATTGACTCTCCTGAATTTTTCTCTCCCCCTGAAGCTTTCTCAAAACTTCAATTAATAACAAAAGATTCATTATCGTTTGAATTTCATGCTCTCTTTTACCTGCAAGATTTGATCCGGTTTCATATAGGAGATTCAACCCCTGATGCCCTTGTC
>JAKAGC010000588.1 GCA_021817755.1 Acidobacteriota bacterium
ATCGTTTTCACTCATGTTTAATAAATCAAATATTTTATTTTTAAATGTATCTTTGTTAAAAGGCACTTCGAAAAAATCATTGGCTTTATAAACAAGAGTAGCCTGTTGTTTATATTCCAGGCCTCTGTAGATATTGCTGATAATGATAATTTTAATCCCAGGGTAATTTTGTGCTGCATACTGGGAAAGATTAAAACCGAAGAATTTCGGAAGCATGGCAGCGGTTATCATCAAATCATATTTATCCTGAGCAAGGAGGTGTTTTGCTGTTTCACCGTCATTGGCTAATGTGATGGAAAAAATAGGATGGGATAATAACTCTTTAATTACATCAATGGTGGAAGTTTCATATTCTACCAATAAAATTTTTTTGCTCATTTTTGACTCCGGCCTAAATTTTAATATATATTTTTAAGTAAATCAATGGTTTTTATAAGCAAATCCAATTTTGTCACAAGTTAAATATTAGGGAAGTGCTGCCTTAAAATACTTAATTTACCCCTGATTTTGATCCCCATAGGTGTCAGGATCAATAATAAAATAGCGCCTCCAATAAAAAAATGAGCAATTCGATCAAACGGGACACCGAAGAAAAATAAAACGATACCGATAACAGGAATAATTCCAGCTACAGAAAGTAGAGTAATATCGATGTATTTCCATTTATCAAGAACTTGAGGAACAGTAAAATCTTCTTTAATAAATTTGGGGGAATAATAGATGGTTTTTCTGATAGCCAGCATACCGATCATCATCAGAACAGCAATAAAACTGAGAATCCCGACTATACTCTCTTGAGCATCATTTTTTAGAACGGGTCTTAATCTGAAAAAATAAGCGGCTATTCCAGTGGCAAGAGCACTGATTACAAGTATCATACCATATTTTACGGTATTCTTGGTTTTTTCTTTAATAATCTTACGCTCTTCGATTTGTTTTTTATATTCTTCGATTGTACTCATGCATAAAATTTACCACTTCTCCCTTTTATTGTCAATATGTATTGCGTACACGCCCCTTTCCAAAGAGAGATGATGCAGGGTGCATCTCTGCACCCTGCAAATATTATTATTTAAATATTTACTTTATTCTTTTTCTTTCTTAGCTTTTACAGAATAGAAATATAGGAAGAGACACAAGCCGATAAAAAAGACTATACTGAGTATCTGTGCCAGTGTATCATTTTTCTCGATCAAACCGATATCGATGTATTTATTCAATTTCAACAGAACGATCACAGCACCGATAGCTCCCATAATGGCGCCGCCTGCAATAAATCCGCTGGCTACCAATGTGCCTTTCTGGTTGCGTAATTCCGAAATCTGATGATCTTTGCTGCTTTTTATTACGAAATGGGAAATAAGTCCGCCGATAAAGAGAGGAGTATTAATTTCGAGTGGTAAATAGGTTCCGATAGCGAAAGCAAGCGGGGGTATTTCCATCATCCATAATATAATTGCAAGTACCAGGCCAATCCCGTATAGCAACCATGTAACGGGTTGATTATCAAAAATTCCGGATAGAATCGTTGCAAAAAGATTGGCTTGAGGAGCGGGAATTGTTTTACTATTGGCAAATCCTGAAATAAAATTACCGGTAGCCGGATCGGTAGCTCCATACGCATAATGTATCAACAGAACAGTTACGACGACACCAAGTGCTGCAAAAAGGGTACCGATTACTTTTGATATCTGCTGACTTCTGGGGGTAGCACCGAGCCAGTAACCGACTTTTAAATCTGTGACAAACCCACCGCTCATAGATAATGCAGTACAAACAACAGCACCCATTACGATTGCGGCATATTTTCCAAAATCTCCGTGGAGTCCAATGGAGACCAGGATTGTTGAGCCTAATATTAGTGTAACCAGTGTCATACCCGATATGGGGTTGTTACCTGTCATTGCTGTAGCCAGGGCTGCAACAGTTGTAAAGAGGAATGCAAAGACAAATACGATCAATAATCCCATAAGAGTAATGGGAATCGTTTTACTGCCGATTTCAGGACTCTGGCTTAGTAAAATAAAAAAGAATACGCCGATTGCTACCATACAAAGAAGAATACCCATTAAAACAGTACTCATTTTGAGGTCTTTATCGGTACGCATAATGGATTCGCCATGAACTTTAGGACGGAAAATCTGTTTAAAGCCCAATGAAAACGCACTGGCAATAGTAGGAAATGCTTTAAGGATACCAATTATACCGGCACCTGCCATAGCTCCGACTCCAATGCGCTGTGCATAAAGTTTAAAAATTTCAGAATCGGTCATTTGGGGGATGAACTGGTGCATATTGGCAAGGGGGGCAGGTGGAATTGCGAGAGCTGGAATATGTTGCCCAAAATGATAGACTAATGGAACTATTACTATTGTGGAAAAGAACCCACCGGCGCAGATGATTGCAGAATAACGTAAACCGGTAATATATCCCAATCCGACGATGAGACTGACGGCATTAATACTAATAGTAGCTTTCACATTCTCAGCCAGATGTTTCATAACGGGTATAAACTGGAAATTAATGGTATCTGCCCATGCACGAACGCTGGTAGCAAGAAAATCATAAGCTCCACCGATACAGGCTGCGACTACAAGTACTTTAGCCTGTGCACCACCGGATTCACCTGTTACGTAAATCTCATTAATAGCGGTAGCTTCGGGAAAGGGTAATTTGCCGTGCTGCTCTGCAACGAAATAACGGCGTAAGGGAATCAGAAAAAGAAGTCCCAAAAAAGCTCCTAAGACTGAAACAACATACATTGTAACGATCATAGATATCGTTCCGGGAGCTACATTCATAATATATAATGCAGGTAATGTAAAAATAGAACCGGCAACAATCAATCCTGAGGCGCCACCGATACTCTGGATTATGACATTTTCAAGGATTGTATTCTTTCTGGTCCGGTATAAATTGGAAAGTCCAACAGCAAGTATACTGATTGGGATCGCTGCTTCAAAAACCTGGGCGACTTTTAAACCGGAATATGTAGCAGCTATTGAAAAAATTAATACCATAACAATACCGGTTATGATCGCTCTAGGCGAAAATTCACTAATTATTTCGTTGGCTGGGATATACGGTTCATATACTTCTCCCGGTTCCAACTGCTTATACGCATTTTTTGCAAGACTGCGTTTTGTAGGGTCCATGTATTCCTCCATTAATATCTTAATTCCTTATTTTACGGGAATTTGTGGTCATTTTCAATAGTTTAGATGCTTTTTTTAAAAATATTCCCTCTGAAATTCCTTATATTGCCTTTTATGACAAGAAATTTAGAATTAATTAAAAAATTTCCTTTCAAAAAATGGGACGACCCGATACACTGCCATAAAGAATATTTCAAAAATAATTTTTTTTATTAACAAGATTGCTTGACATTTACAAAAATTTTTGATAAACTTGTAAGGTTTTGCATGAGGGATCTAAAATCAAAGAAAAACCATCAAAATCCGGCAATTTTAGGAGAAAAAAATGAAACAAAATGAGGGTTTAAAAAAATTAGAGTTAAACAAAGAGACCGTTTCAAATTTGGACATTTTATCACGCGAAGCGCAGCGAGAAATCTGTGCGGGCAACGAA
>JAKAGC010000589.1 GCA_021817755.1 Acidobacteriota bacterium
CCGATCTAGAATAGTGTAGTAAGTTATTTTTCATATAATCAAATCCCTCAATTCTTGTATCGTGAAGGGATTCAATTGGGAGCGCCTATCCTGGATAAACGTAAAGGACCTGCATTTATGTATGGAAGTGTTCAATTAAGATCGGATGAAGCGATATTGGAAATCGATAATGAAAAAGCAGAGGAGTATATTAGTGGGAAAGATCTGAGTTTGGATATGGGAGATGGATTATATTGGGTTTCTTATAATGGGATGGTACTGGGAATGGTAAATGTTTCAAGTAAAAAAGCGATTAATATGTTTCCGAAGGCTCTTACGCGAATTTGATTGGAATTAAAAAAAGCTGATAGAAATTTTATAAATGGAATAAGTTAAAGGTGTTTGATGGGGTAAGAAGAACCCCTTCCGCACCGATTGGATTGGAAGGGGCTTTGAAATTAGTATTACATAGAATACCAAAAAATATTAATTAACATTGTGCTGGATAAAATTCACAACATTTGCCATTGAACCGGGACCTGTCACTCTGTATCTGAGGACGACCACCGCATTGGGCTGTACGTATTCGGGGATGGTTAATGTGACTTTCTTTCCGGGGAGAACGGTAAAAGATCCACCGCTATTGAGTGGGTGTAATGCACCGGCCAATTCGACATTTTGACCATTCAAATTTGGAAGAGGGATAAGATCGGTTAATACGGCATAATTCACATCCTGAATTGTAATGGGTGTAGCAATATTAAAATCATTACGCCAATCGATACCGATGATACCACCGGAAATTCTATAAGTCTTACCATTGATCACATGTACGACACTTCCGGGAACGCGATTTCCATCTTTATCAGTCCACCACATATCTTTGACCAGAGCTTCGGCACCGGGGTAGCCCCATCCGATATGAATGATCTGGTTGGTATTAATTATGATATCAGTTGTATCTTTTTCTATGAATCCTTGCCAGTGAATCGTGGTAGTATTTTGTACTTCGTCATAGATCATCTTCGTATCGTTGAAATAACCGGGATTAACACTATCTACGGAATTTCCCACGTAAATATAAGAATCCGGTGTGTCGTGGTTTCCATCCATTAATACAGCGAGATCATAAGCATCGGGACCGAGGTTTTCGATATCGATATTGCAGTCATAATATTCATCTGCACCACCTTCATGGGGGTCTGTTTCGATTGGATCATTGTGGAAATCAACGAGTATACCACCATCGGTAATTAAGGGATTGCCTCCTGTTGAGATCATTCCATAAACGATAAGAGCCATTGAAGAAATTGTAATCGCAAGGATTACAAAAAGAATTCTGGATTTTTTCATACTATCCTCCATTATTTTTTATTTTTTTTTTTTGCAAGATTGGTCTGAGTTTTATTGAAATAAATTAATTACAGTATTATTTAAATTCAAAGAACATGATTTTTATTTTGATTAAAGGCTTACTACTTTCACATTAATATAACATATTGTAAATTCGAATTCAATAGTTTCCCAAAAAATTTTACCTAATATTTTATGTAAAAATTATTTTTCAGAAACAGTGATGGTTCCCAAAAAGTCCTGGATGTATCTTAAATCGATGGATGTATTATTTTTTCCGATTACAAGAATCGAAAAAAAGCGGCTGTATTTTTTACTATAGAGTATGATTTTCAACTCAGTTTCAGGGATATGACCGAATATGATGCCCTTCAGGTCTTTTGTCTCAAATAAGAGAACGCCTTTTTCTGCCTCTTTTGGAAGGATCATGGCCTTCAATGTATATAAATACAAACCGAGATAACGGGAAGATAGATCGAGTTTGGGATCAATATCAGATGGTTGGGAGCACAGGATTTTTTTTAATTTTTCAAAAGAGTCTTTAATATCCTCGAATTCCACTATTTTGGTATTCTTGTTACGCTCTTTTAAAAAAGAGACGTTACTTTTTTTATGAATGATGATTTCATTTAAAACGGAATCGGCGAGAAGAATTTTAATGGATTCATTTTCAAGATAACCGGAATAGATTCCATCCTCTTTAAAATTATCATTTTTGAATTGGATATAGGATGATTTGATTTTGGATATTCCTTGAGATTGACTATCAGTTGCAATTTCAGGGACTTGAACGGGAGTAGTAAACGTGATGTTGGGAAGTGTGTTAATAAAAGGGTTGATACCGGGGGTATTTTGGTAAATACCCCGGATATATTTGTAATCCATGTTAAACCGGATATATGGCCACACGAATGGAATAATGACAATCGAAGCAATTAAAACACCACCGATTACCCGGCTAAGGATTTTCAATTTTCGGATTGTTTTGGGCTTCATAAATTAGTATCCAGCAATTTCCATAACCGCAATAAAAATCAACTGGGAGAGGTCTTCCATGATTTCAGGAGTAATCAGCGACGGATTATCTTTGGTTGTATGGTAAGCCTCATAAGGTAACTCGGGACTACCGAAAGTGCTGAAAGAAATACAAGGAACTCCGGCCCACATAAAACGTGCAGCATCGAGGCGGGGTCTTGCGAGATTTGGAAAATTGGTGGGTATAACTTCGCGGTGGATATACTTTTTATTGGCTTCATCTACCGGCTTCCAGAGTTCGGGGTAATCCAATCCAGCCAAAGCGGAAATTTTTGTTCCTCTACCTACACCATCCATATTGATTAAAGCGACCAGGTTTTTGTTGGGAATTACTGGATGCTGCAAATAGAAATCGGAACCGGTAACACCTTGTTCCTCTGCTCCAAAAAAGTTAAAGTATATGGAACGTTTGGGTTTTAAACCTGATTTCTGAATGGCTTCGGCAATCCCGAGCATTACTGCCACAGCGGAAGCGTTATCGTTTGCGCCAGGGAGGAGTTCGGGTGATTTACCGAGGTGATCGAGATGTCCTCCGATCATAATTGCTTCGTTTTTAAGCTGTGGATCACTGCCTTCGATATAACCAATCACATTTTTACCGATGCCTTCGGGATGGAATTGAGTATTATTTCTCACTAACATGGTTTTGTGAGTGCTAAAAGATTGGGGTTTGAGGGTTTTATCAATTTGTTCAAGCACATTTTTATGAGTCTTTCCGGTTCCGGCAAAAAGATCTGCAATCACTTCGTTTCCAACACATGAAACAATGAGACCTTTAATGAAAAAACAATTGGGGTTGGCGATTTTATAATCGAATAGAACACCGGCAGCACCATGCTTATATGCATTTTTTACTTTATAATCATGAAAAGAATAAGGACGCCATTTCTTAAATAATTCGGGGTCTTTGAAAGGGGAAACTGGAACTTCACGTTCGAGTAAAACGATTTTTCCTTTAACATCAATTCCTTTATATTCGTCGAAATTTAATTCAGGAGCAGTAATTCCATAACCGACATAAACTACTTCGGCTTTAATCTCGCCTGAATCGGATGTTCCGCCTGTAAAGTATTGGGTTTCGTAGGCGTATTGTTTTTCGATTGTGTCATTGGGTTGATTTTTGGAAACGGGGATGAAAAGAATGAGAGCCCCTTTATCTAAAACGAGTGTATAGGTATTAGTGAAATCCTGGAAAAACGTTCCATTGTCTCCTTCGGGA
>JAKAGC010000590.1 GCA_021817755.1 Acidobacteriota bacterium
CATAAACATTTTTAAAACCCAGGTTTTGCAGGACAGTGGCATTATACGAGGAATCTGCAATAGATAAATCGAAGCAAGAAGAGAGACTGGCTAATTGGGTGCGACCTTCTGTAGTCATTCGAACCAGATGTTCAGAGTAATCGACAAAGAATGAGGAAGGGGTAATATTATGGTAAATTAAAACCTTTTTCCCTTCGGATTGAAGAAAGAATTCCGTTAATTCTGAAGGTACGGCGAAATGTAGGATTTTAATGGAGTCCGGAGTAGGGGATAGTTTATATGATTCGAAGAGAATAGCTTCGTTCTTAAGGCTTTCATCCGTATGAATGGCCACGATACGGCTATCGATTCCTCTTGATTCGAGAAAACGGTGTAAATGGCGTGTAGAATTTCCAACAGCATCGCCCTCATGAAGGGCCGGGACGAATTGCTCGATTATCATCCGGTGTGCCTCATTATATAATTCAATAAGCAAATAATCTTTTTTTTCGCTATATAAAAAGAGATAGACATAATATCATCGATTAAGGGTTTTTTCAACCCTATTGATAGCGAAACAATTTTTACTTAATGCTATTGAATTACTTTTCGTTAAGCCATTTGGATTTCATGCGATCCCATTTTTTATCCCGGAAGCGTTCAATTTCTATGATATCATCTTCCGTAAGATGTTTAAACCGGCTTTGTTGGAATAGATAGTTTTTTACACTGGAAAATTCTTTTGGCACCCGGTTTAATTTAAACTCTCCTTCTTCGTATTCTGCAAGGAACCACAAACCGCAATCCACAGCGTCTTTAGCTATTTCAACCGCAGTTTCTGTTGGAGTTCCCCAGCCTGTAGGGCACGGAGCCAGGACATGAATATACGAAGTTGTACTCGCTTCTGCCGCTTTTTGGACTTTATTCATAAAATCTTCTGGGTAACCTACACTGGCTGTAGCAGCATATTCGATATCATGAGCAGCTACGATTTCAAACATATTCTTTTTATGAGTTAAACAACCTCTTATATTTTTACCGGCAGGTGTTGTAGTCGTTTTCGTTCCAAAAGGTGTTAAACCGCTTTTCTGTATTCCTGTATTCATATAGGCTTCATTATCATAACAGATATAAATAACACGGTCGCGGCGGTCAATGGCTCCTGATAATGCCTGAATTCCAATATCCGCAGTGCCCCCGTCACCGGCGAACCCAACAATATTGACATCTTCCTTTCCTAACTTTTTTAAACCGGCTTTCATCCCTGATAGTAAAGAAGCTGTTCCGGGAAATGTAGATATCATAGCATTAATAGCAAACGCCATTTGAGGGTATATAAAACCGACTGCCGACATACACCCGGCAGGTAATGCAGTAAAAGTTCGTTCTCCTAAAACTTTTAAAGCAAGACGGACAGCAAGACTCCCGGCACAACCGGCACAAGCTTTATGTCCGAAAAAATACTCATTGTCGCTTATATTTTGTGCGTTTAACCGGATTCTATTTTCTGATTTCATTTGTTTTTACTCCAAGATTAACAAAATTTACCCGATCATATGGTTTACCTTTCATTGCAAAAAGAAGGTCATGAAACATTTTTGCAATCTCTGCCTTCGAGATATTTCTTCCTCCGAATCCACCAACGAAATTCATCGTTACTTTTGGAGAATCGGGACCTACAAGGGCTGAATTTACATTGGTAAAAATGGTCCCTTCATACCCGAATGAAATATCTTTATCCAGTACTCCTATTGCTTTGACTTTTCTTCCCAATTCGCGAATCTCATTCACAGGGAAAGGTCTCATATAACGGATCTTAAACAATCCTACTTTTAAACCCTCTTCTCTCAATTGGTCTATTACAATTCGTGCAGTACCTGTGATAGAGCCCAATGTTATTAATACCGCATCTGCATCTTCACATTTGTAAGCATCTACCATCCCACCGTATGTTCTTCCGAAACGTTGTCCAAATTCACGATCTGAAGCTTCGATAATTTCAATTGACTTCATCATAGCCATGTGTTGTTGATATTTAAATTCCAGGTTATCTTGTGGTGTCGAAGAAAACCCCAGACTTTTCGGAGCATCGAGAGCCATTTTATTTACTGTTTCAAAGGGAGGAAGAAAATGATCCACTTCCTGCTGATTAGGCACCTGTACCAGTTCATATGTATGAGTTAAAACGAAACCATCCAGGTTTACCATAAAAGGGGTAAGAACTTCTTTGTGTTCTGCAATTTTATATCCTTGAATAATCATATCTAAGGCTTCCTGTGCATCTTCCACATATACTTGAATCCAACCGGAGTCAAGGAGTGAGAGAGAATCACGAAGATCACCGTAAATACTCCATGGCAAAGCCAATGAACGGTTGGCATTCATCATAACGATAGGGAAGCGTCCTCCACTTGCATAGTGAAGGCATTCAGCCATATAAAGTAATCCCTGCGAAGAAGTTGCGGTAAACGTTCTGGCTCCTACAGCACTAGAACCCATTGCGGCTGAAAGAGCAGAGTGTTCAGATTCCACATGCATAAAGTCTGCATCAATGGAACCATCTTCCACTAATTCGGAAAGTCTTTCTACTACTACAGTTTGCGGTGTAATTGGGTAAGCGGATATTACATGAGGTCGTGAGAGGCATACACCAAGAGCAACTGCTTCATTACCGGATACGAACATTTTTTCTTCGTATTTCATTCTTTGTCCTCCTTTGTCATGGTGATTGCCTTGAACTTACATTCATGTGCACATATACCGCAACCTTTACAAAAATCATAATCCACATCCACTTTGGAATTGCTTTTAAAAATAACTCCATCCGGGCAAAGTAAGTAACATCTCAGACATCCTTTGCATAAATCTAAATTGATGGTAGGTCTAAAAGTTCTCCATCCCGAATTTTTATCGACAAGGTGGCCACTTTCACAGTTGGGACCAGTTGGATAATCTGTGATATATACCGGTCTTTTATAGTTTCTTAAAGTCGGTTTAATCATTGAAGTCTCTCCTTCATGGTCTTATATGATGTTTCCAGAAGTTGAATGTTTTTGGGAGCTATTGAGGCAGGCATTTCGTATTCGATACCTTTAACCGCAGAATCTAATGAAATAATATTGGAAACTGCAAGTAAAGCCCCCAACATTGCGGTGTTGGTAATAGGGCGCTTCAATATATCAAGCGCCAGAGCTGTACCATCAAGACATACATGAGGTATGTCTTTAAGTAATGAATCATATTTTTCGACTTTATTGGAATTGATAATCATGTAACCATTTTTTTTCAAACCATGTGTTGTGCGGGAATCTATTAATGTTTCATCCAATACAACAACATAATCACATTCAATAACATCGCTTCGGTCTGTTATTTTATTGTCATCAATACGAGTAAAGCCCAAAACCGGTGCTCCTCTTCTTTCAGGTCCAAATGAAGGGAAAGCTAGAGCATATTTGTTTTCGAATAGTGCAGCGGACAAACCCAGTAACCGGGCAGCAGTAAAACTACCTTGTCCTCCTCTGCCGTGCCACCTGATTTCTATCATGTTTACTTCCTCCGTGATATAATAAGGTTAAATATATTTGTTTCAATATGTGA
>JAKAGC010000591.1 GCA_021817755.1 Acidobacteriota bacterium
AGTAAATAATGCTGGCCGGTGTGCTTGGCTACGATGAGGAGTCCGATAATCTGGGAGACGACAACAGCAAAGATGGCTTTATAATAAGGATTACTAGTGGCGTGTCTGCGAATGGATGGTATAAGGAGGGTAATTAAAAGTGTGGCGATGGAAAAAAGGAGTAGGAAGGTGAAAAAAGGATTTTGGGAAAGAGAATGGAGGAAATTTTGCGAATAAGAATCCCAGGAAATAATTTCACGTTTTCCGGTGCCGTACCTACCTTCACGAGTGGCGAGGCGATATATCCATTGGATAAAATTACCGTACTTTGAAATGATGGGAAATGTAAAAAGTATGAACCCACCAATTAATCCGATGAAATACAGAATTTTATTTCTTATGGGTTTGATAATGAGGATAGGAAGAAGTACAAGGGGAAGAAAGGTAATCTTGATGGCAACTCCAAGTGCTGCAACAATGGCAAGCGAAAGGGTAAGAAGAAATGGGGTGGGTTTGGATTGGATGTTGCTTTGAATGGTTTTAACAAGGAGGGTAACGAGTAGTATTGCGGTAAAAAGAAGGAGAGGTTCGGGGTTGAAACGATATAAGCTGCTGAGTGGGACGATACCGGGTAAAAAGGGAATCATTTGCAATAGTAAACCGGCTGTGAGACTTTTGGTAATTCGGTAGGCAATGATACCGAGAAGAAATAGTATTAAAGCATTTAATAAGATGAATTCAAGATTGAGGATATGGATATAATATTCGCTACGGTTGACGACATCGGTTTTGAGATCGGATTGGGCCTGGGAAGAGAGGGCATGTATGATTTTAATGGAGAGTGCGCCGAGCATTTGTACGGGGGTACCGGGATGATCGGTATGAAATACCTCTTGGGTTTGGGCAAAAGTAGCGGAATTGAGGAGATAAACGTAATCGGGGTCCTGGTAAGCACCGAGCCACACTGGCCCACGGGAATGGATTAATATGGCGGACAATATTACAAGTAATAAGGGTAAAATAATAAATAATAAATAGTTTCGTTTTTTCATGTTTCTCTTTTAAAAATCAAAATATTTTAGCACTCTTTCTTCTCAAGTACAATATAGGTGCGAAATGCGATTAATGGACGAAAGGGAATTAAAAGGAATTCGAGGGCTTTAAAGAAGGGGATAGCAAAATTGGGAATGAGGGATTTGTTCTCAAATCCGCCGGAAGCAGGATAGAGAATGCAACTGATACGTTTTTTCTTTATTATGCGGTATTTGGAACCGAAAACCTGGTCAAATTTATTTTTGTGTTTGAAAAATAGAAGATAAGCTGTGGCCTGATTGGAATCCCATGGATCCTTGGGTGCAGTGGGAGTGGGATTGGATTGATTGAACAAATCGGCATTTATGATAAAGGGTTCGGGATGAACTTTACGGTATATTGGAAGGGAGAAGGGTGAAGGAAATGGTTCGATAATGAGGATACGTCCATTGGGTTGAAGATGGGTGTATGCTTGCTGAAGAAAAAGAACAGGATCGGCGAGATGGTGGAGTACGTCGATCATGACAATATTACCGATATGCTGGGGTTTGAAAGGTATATGATGGGCATCGAATACGACATCGAGCCATGGGCAAAAATCGATATCGGATGCAATGACCTGGGGATTGAATTGCTTGAAATTACCACCACCGGAACCGAGTTCAAGAGTGGGACCGGACTGTAAATCATGGGTTATTTGTCTATACCATTGGGTGTAAATGTGGCGAAGAATTTTCTTTTTGTTCCAGGTGTCACGGTGGCGTTGAAGGATGGATAACGAGGTATTATTGGGAGAACTCATATGAATTTGATCTTATTCATGGCAAAGGCAACCATTTTTAAGAGGAGCCAGCCATGACGAAACCGGGAGATATTGGTTTCACCGTACTCCCTGGCTCTGTATCGAATGGGAACTTCAACAATTTTGAGGTTAAGCTTGGATGCTCCGAAAATGAGATCGAAATCACCGAATGGATCGAAATCACCGAAATAAGACCGGTTGGCAGAGAGTCGCTTCCAGTTCTCCCGGGAAATGACTTTGGTTCCGCATAGGGTATCTTTAAGGGGTTGACCGATTAGCCATGAAAACATGATGGAAAAGAATTTATTGCCGAATACATTCAATATACGCATGGCCTGTTTTTCCATGGGATAAACGAGTCGCGAACCGTTGATATACTCTCCTTTACCGAACCGGATGGCGTTGTAAAATTTTACAAGATCATCGGGGGGGACGGTGAGATCGGCATCGAGAATCATGAGGATATCGCCGGTAGCGATGTCGAATCCTTTACGAACGGCATCTGCTTTGCCTTTACCTTCCTGCACGGCATACTTCAAATCCCATTGGTCTTTATAGAGTTCGCAGACGCGTTTAATTTCATCGAGGGTATCATCTTTGGAATGGCCTTCGACGAAGATGATCTGTGTGTGTTTCCCGAGTCGGGGCATTCGTTTTACGGCATTCTCGATATTTCCTTTTTCATTTCGTGCGGGTATGACTACACTAACGGAATAATCGTTATTTCCTTCGTTTTTGAGTAGAGTATCGGGAGATAGGCGGGCAATCATAAAATTGGTGATGCATAACCGGTTAAATAATGGGAGTTGGGCTATATATTTATTGAAGAACCAGGAAAGAATAGGGAAGAATTTGGGGAAAATGAAGCGGCGGCCTTGTTTGATTATTTCGAAACCTCCGAGGTAGAGAAGGTTGGATATGTCGCCTTTATTAAGCCAGTTTAAACGCATTTGGGGCATTTTGAGCCGGAAAAGTTCCGCAAGCTTTAACATGGGTTGCCACAAAAAATTATGATAGGTAATCACAAGTCGTGTGGAAGGAAGCATGACTTTATGGAGTTCCTCCAATACTTTTTGAAGGTCTTCCATGTGCCCGAGAGAATCGGATAAAATAATAAAATCAAAGGGTTGATGGAATTGGAGATTCTCTGCATCCATTAGAAGAAATTCAAGATGAGGGTAATTGGCCTGGGCAGTCTGTATCATTTTGGGAGAGATATCGATACCGACTCCGCGGGAGGGTTTTAATGCATTGAGTAGATAACCGGTACCGCAGCCGATTTCGAGTACACGGCTGCCTTGGGGGATATTGAATTGCATGAAGCGAATCATATCTTTATAATAATAACGATTCCTTCGAATGTATTTATCACGTTTTTCTGCCAGGCGGTCCATGGTTTCGGCGATCCGTTTTTTCTCTTCGGATAAATCGGGTAAATTGGGTATATTGATTTTATGGGATTCAGTCACTTTTTATTCACCTTTTGCTTGTATAATGGTTTTAATTGTTCGGAGCAGAACCTGGATATCCATGAACAGGTTCCTGTTTTTAATGTAATAGAGATCATATTCGAGTTTTTCTTTATGGTCTTCGATGTTATTTCCGGCATATACTCCATTAACCTGGGCCCATCCGGTTAAACCGGGGGGTACGAGTAGACGTAATTTGTAATAGGGAATGTCTTTGGAGAGGTTTTCGATAAAGATTTCACGTTCGGGTCTGGGGCCGACCATACTCATTTGACCTTTGAGAACATTAAAG
>JAKAGC010000592.1 GCA_021817755.1 Acidobacteriota bacterium
TTTCTTGGCGTTTAGATTCACTTCCCCATATGTGATCTGGATATGGGATTCTTCGCCGTTCGGAAAGTTGAACGAGGTATGGGAACTCTTTCCAACAAATGCAATTTTATACGGCGAATACGCTACTCTTTCTTCGAATAGTCGATCGATGGTTGTGTAATTGATGTTCTCATCGCAAGTTCCAACAAAATGAGAGAATATAAGTTCTTTCTCTTCATTGGGCATGATTTCAAGTTGAGACAATGGAAGATGAGTATTACCGGATAGAGAGTGTACCAGTTTTTTAAAATAAGAGATAAAGCGGTCGATTGTTTGCGGTCTGAATAAATGTGAACAATACTCGATAGAAAAAAGTAACCTTTTGCCCATATCTACGGTTGTAAGAGTGAGATCGAATTTGGCAATTCCTTTTCGATGCAAGGAAGGGGTTTCAATATTATTAGTATTATCGGAATTATCTCCAGGATGTTCTTCCATATTTAATAAATTGAACATGACATCAAAAATAGGATTACGTCCGATATCCCGGTTAATGGAAAGCTTATCCACAAGTGCTTCAAAAGGGTATTCCTGGTTTTCGTAAGCAGCTAAAGTACGTTCTTTCAAATCATTTAGAAATTCGATATAACTCAAATGATAAAGAGGAAAATTTCTCATGGCAAGCGTATTGACAAACATACCGATGATTTTTTCAAGATCTGCATGGCGTCTTCCCGCTGTAGGAGACCCAATGACGATATCTTCTTGCCTACTTAAGCGGGATAAGAGGATGTTAAAAAGGGACAGAAGAACCATGTAAAGTGTTGCGCCGGTTTCTTTCACTATGGATTTTACAATTTGGGTTTCTTCGATATCGAAATAGAACGTAACCGTATTGCCTTCAAAGCTCTGCTCAGATGGCCTGGGGAAATCGAGTGGGAGATTTAAAACAGGTAGTTCTCCCTGGAATACATCAATCCAATAGTTTTCCTGGGTTTCCAGTGTTTGTATCTGTTCAGGAGTGTTCTGCCAATGGGCGAAATCCTTGTACTGAACCCTGAGAGGAGGAAGTTCTTCTACTTCGCCGGAAAACAGCGACTGGAATTCTTCTCTTAATATTGCATTCGATGTGCCGTCCGTAATAATATGATGCATATCAATGAGCAGGATGGAATAAGAATTCTTATATTTGATAAGTTCAACACGGAAAAGTGGTGCCCTGCTTAAATCAAAGGGTTTTAAATAAGGAACGATCCCGGTTGATATATTCTCTGCATCTGACGTGGGTTCAATAATATGGATTTCAAAATCAACAGTATCATGAACACGCTGAAATATTTCTTCTCCCTGTAACTCAATCGAAGTTCTCAAACTTTCATGACGCTGAATCAAAATATGAAAAATTTCTTTGAGACGTTGCAGATCGACATCGTCGGGAACAGGGATCATACCCGGCATATTATAACTAAGACTTCCCGGGGACATTTGCTGTAAAATATATAGTCGTTTCTGCGCGAATGAGAGAGGATAAAGGTCTCTCTTTTCAACTGCTTCAATGCGTGAGTATTGATCGGAAGTATTGAAACGAATGACAGAAGCCAGGCCGCGTATGGTGGGAGTTTTAAATAGATCGGATAATTGAACAATCGCATTCATGTCTTTATGAATCCGGGAAACGAGTATGGTTGCTTTCAATGAATGACCACCGGACTGGAAGAAATTATCATCGATCCCGACAGGTGTTACGGAATTTGAAATACCGAGAACCTGTTTCCAGATTTGAGCCAGCTTTTCCTCGATTCGGTCCCGAGGAGGAGTAGAACCGGTATTTCCTTTAAATGAAGGTGCAGGTAATACTTTTCGGTCAACTTTTCCATTGGCGTTTACAGGAATTGCCGGGAGTTCTACAAAATATGACGGAATCATGTATTCGGGAAGAACAGCGGAAAGATAAGATACCCACTCATTAACGGGTATTTCTGAGTCATTTGTAGACGTTTTATTTTCGGTTACGATATATGCACATAGATATTTATCGCCATTCTCATCAGTTCGATCGATAACAACTGCTTCTTTTACGGAAGGATGTTTGGATAATTCAATCTCGATCTCTCCAAGTTCGACTCGGAATCCCCTGATCTTTACCTGGTAATCCATTCTTCCGAGAAATTCAATGTTTCCGTCATCCAACCAACGGGCAAGATCACCTGTCCTATAAAGCATGGTGGCTTTTTGTAAAACGCCCCCCTGCACCCCCTTAAAACTTTTTGTTAAATTATCATTATCAAAAATTTTGGGTAGTCCAGAAACCTTTTTATAAAAAGGTTCCTGGTCGTCGAAGGCTATAAATTTTTCTGAGGTTAATTCGGGGCGGTTAAGGTATCCTCTTCCTACCTGGATACCTCCTATAAATAATTCCCCCGGAACACCAATGGGAAGAATCTGTCTGTCTTTATCAAGAATATAGATTTGAGTATTGGATACCGGTTTCCCGATGGTGGGAAATTGAGGGATATCCTGATTTGGATCAAGTGTCAATGCCGTGACGACATGGGTTTCCGAAGGCCCATAATGATTATGAAGATAGACATGGTTTTCTTTCAGGTAACGGCTTAACCGATGGTCGATGACAACTTTTTCCCCAGCTACCTGGATATGCTTGACACAAGCAGGAAAGGCAGGTGCATAGTCGGAATCTCCGAATACGATCTTTAGAAAGGACATGGGTAGAAATAATGTCGAAATAAAGTTATCCCGAATTATTTTAAAAAATGTAGGAATATCGACACGGAATTCTTCGGGGATGATTATCAATCGTCCTCCGGTCAGGAATGTATGGAAAATCTCCTGGAAAGAAACATCAAATCCGATAGAATGAAAATGCAAAACTCGACTAAAATCAAGGTTGGTATGTGTTTCTCCATAATACATCAAGTTTACGACATTACGGTGCTCGAGTACGACTCCTTTGGGTTTTCCTGTGGAGCCGGAAGTATATATAATATAAACAGCATCCGAAGGTGAAGATTCCGAAATAATAGAAAGAGGTTGCGATTTTTCAAGTGAGGTGGAACTATTAAGTACCGGGTCTTCGATGTTAATGATCTCGATGCCTTCCGGCAGATAATCAAATGAAGTTTGAGATGAATCACATATTGCGATTTTAACCTTGCTATCGGCAAGAATCATATTTTGTCTGTCTTTGGGGAGATTGATATCGATGGGTAAGTAAGCCCCATGAGCTTTTAAAATTCCAAGTATTCCAACCGGTAATTCAGGTGAGCGGTCAATCATTAAGGCAACGATGGAATTGGAAACGACTCCCCTATCCTGTAAATACCGGGCAATTCGATCGGCTTTCCGATTCAACAAGTTATATGAAATGTGTTGAGGAAATTGATCCGATGAGAATACGACCGCAATGCGATCAGGGGTCTTGGATACTTGCTCTTCGAATAATTGGTGAATAGTTTTATCCAGAGGATAATCCGTATAAGTGTTATTGAATTCAGAAAGAATTCGATCCTTCTCGCTTTCCGGGATCATTTCCAACTGAGACAACAATTGATGAGGATCTGCCACTACAGATGAA
>JAKAGC010000593.1 GCA_021817755.1 Acidobacteriota bacterium
GCATCTATTTTTCTTCCGGATTCATGAATTTCAGTCATAGTATCGGTTACATTGGTCATTAATTCCGTTTTGGAATGAATTTCTTTGTTAAATTCTGAGAGGGATGCCCCGATTTCTTCGGCATTATTCCGGTTCTCTTTGACAATAGAAGTCAATTCTTCCAATGTTGCAGAGGTCTGCGTAACCGAAGCTGCTTCCTCATTTGTCCTTATAGAGAGTTCATCGCTACCGGAGGCGATTTCCCCGGTGGATCGAATAACTTCATCGGAAGAAATTTTTACTTTACGTATGATTTCCGATAAATTGTCGACTACTTTATCAAAACATTTACTCAGGTAACTTATTTCGTCTTCTCCCTGGATAGTGGCCCTAATAGATAAATCACCGTCTGCCACTTTTTCAAAGGTTTCAACCATATATGAAATGGGTTTGACAAGATTTTTGGATATCATTGACATAAAAAGTAATCCTGTAATTATAAAAAATATCAATCCGGTTATCTGGATAACAATTAAAACAGTAACCTTGTTTTCGGCTCTTTTTTGCATAAGAGCTACAGTCTGATCCATATCTTTCAAAATTTCCCTATTGACTGTTATGATTTTTTCAAATTCCTGTTGATTGGGAGTCCGAGTTTCGATTATTGTTGACAATTTTTTGTTTAAATTACTCCACAAAAGTTTTATATCTTTTAATTTCTTCAGGATTTCTGTGTCTTTTTCCGGGGGGAGAGTGGTTTTTTTTGTCATTTCGATATCGACAAAGGTTTCACCACCATCGGCAAGAGCATTTATCGACAAATCGAAAAGAGAGATAAACTTTTGTAGGGATTCTTTTGTTATTATCTGGGATTGAGGCATGTAAAGATATACCAGACTTTCTTTTAGCACTTTCTGGCTCAGCATTCTTTGACGTCCAGCAATATTTACTACTAGTGTATCCGATTTATTACTTGAAGAAACAAGAAAAGTAGAAATCAAAATGGAAAGGAATACAAGGGCAAAAATAGCCATCGATATCATGGCTTTCGATTTAATACTTTTAAAAAAAGTCATATATATCTCCTAAAATTTCCTGAATTTGAAACACGATCATATTTTAATCAATTTGAAAAAAAAATACAAATTATTGTAATATGAAGAAAAAATTTTTCTTAAAAAAATGATACAATTCTGTCCAGGCTTTTCGATTGATTTTTATACAGAATTTAGCTATAATCTCTTATAAGTAAAAATTTTTAACTAAGCGAGGGATTACTATGGCCCAGGATACTGGCAGACAAATAATTTTTTCCATGTCGCGAGTGAGCCGGATTCATCCGCCTCACCGACAGGTTTTAAAAGATATATCACTTTCTTTTTTTTATGGTGCCAAAATTGGCGTAATCGGTTTGAATGGTTCAGGAAAGAGTAGCCTGCTCAAAATTATTGCAGGAATCGATCATGATTTTACAGGTGAAGTTATACCTGCCCGCGATTATTCACTCGGTTTTCTTGAACAAGAACCCCAACTTGATCCGACGAAAACAGTAAAACAAGCAATTTCCGAAGCAGTACAACCTATCATCAATATGATGGCTGAGTTTGATAAAATCAATGAAGGTTTTGCCGATCCGGATCTAGACCCGGACGATATGGAAAAGTTGGTAGAGAAGCAGGCTGAAATACAGGAAAAATTAGAGCAAATGGATGCATGGAACCTGGACAGCCGGCTTGAAAATGCAATGGATGCTCTGCGCTGTCCTCCGGCGGATACCCCGGTTTCTGTTCTCTCAGGTGGAGAAAAACGCCGCGTTGCATTGTGCCGTCTTCTTTTACAGGAACCGGATATTCTTTTGCTGGATGAACCTACAAACCATCTGGATGCAGAATCGGTTCAATGGCTGGAACATCATCTCCAGGAATACAAAGGAACAGTAATTGCCGTTACTCATGACCGGTATTTCCTCGATAATGTCGCAGGATGGATTCTTGAACTGGATAGGGGAGAAGGTATCCCCTGGAAAGGCAATTACTCTTCCTGGTTAGAACAAAAACAACAACGTCTCCAGATGGAAGCGAAAGCATCCGACCGTTTAAAACGTCAATTAGAACGTGAATTGGAATGGGTAAGAATGTCCCCTCGTGCACGTCAGGCAAAAGGGAAAGCGAGACTCAATTCCTACGAAAAACTTCTTTCGGAAGAAACCAATGTTCGTGTCGAAGAAGCCCGGATTTTTATTCCCTCTGGTCCCAGACTTGGTGATGTTGTAATAGAAACCAAAGAATTACGAAAATCTTATGGTGATAAATTACTTTTTGAAAATTTAACCTTTAATCTCCCCAAAGCGGGAATTGTCGGCGTAATTGGACCCAATGGCGCGGGAAAAACAACGCTTTTTAAATTAATAACAGGTAAAGAAACTTCGGATAGTGGAGAATTCAGGGTAGGAGAAACAGTAAAACTGGCCTATGTAGATCAGGAACGGGATGCCCTTGATCCCGATAAACCGGTATGGGAAGTAATCGGAGACGGAAACGAAATGATTAACATCGGAGGAAGGCAAGTCAACACAAGAGCCTATGTTTCATGGTTTAATTTTACCGGTGGAGACCAGCAGAAAAAGGTGGGTGTATTATCAGGTGGTGAAAGAAACCGGCTTCATCTTGCCCGTATCGTAAAAAGCGAAGCAAATGTATTACTGCTGGATGAACCGACAAATGACCTGGATGTTAATACCCTACGTGCCCTGGAAGATGCTCTCGAAGATTTTGCAGGATGTGCCGTAATCATCTCTCATGATCGTTGGTTCCTGGATAGAATTGCTACACATATACTGGCCTTTGAAGGTGATAGCCAGGTTTATTGGTTTGAAGGCAATTACTCCGATTATGAAGCGGATCGCCGTCGAAGAATAGGACATCAAGCGGATCGTCCGACACGTATTCATTATAAAAAACTGTAAAGGTTTGCAGTATAATTATTAATTTATTTGTGAGGCTTGATTCTCAGCTTAAGGTTATAACTCTTATTACTAAATCGCATATATTTATACGTTTAATATAAATCCAAGATGAACGGTTACTTAGTAACACATTATTAAGCCAATACCGTTAAAGGAGTGTAAAATGAACGATGAAAATATGTTTGATAAGATTCATCGAAATGCCATTATAATTGCCGGCGCCTTTATGGGTGCCTTTTTAATAATGGCTTTCGTATTCGAAATAGTTCTCAAAGATTTGCATTTGGAAGTTCAACCTTCTATTCAAACTACCCTGCAATATGTACTATTCGTAGTGGCTTTATTAGAGGCGATCAGTATGGTTATTGTAAAGAATTTGATTCTTTCGGGAAGAATTAAAACAAAGCCGTTTCCAAATAGTCAGGAGTTTACTTCCGAAAATGAAAAAATAGGTATGCAACGATTATTTACAGCATTTATATTTGCGTATGCGATTGCTTCTTCCATAGGGATTTATGGTTTTCTGTTCCGCCTGATCGGAAAGGAAAACTCTTTATTTTATGCATTTCTGGGGATTTCATTGATTTTAATGGCGATACATTTTCCCAGGAAAGATAATTAAAAATT
>JAKAGC010000594.1 GCA_021817755.1 Acidobacteriota bacterium
AACCCCGGAGTATTTCCGTTTAAAACATGTAAATCAAGTACAGGCGTAGCGGTTCCCAATCCGATATTTCCGCTGGAATTAACATACAAAGAATATGACGGTGCTCCGGCCATAACACGGAAAGGAGTTCTGGAATTATCGATATCCATAAATTCAAGATAAGATCCACCACCGCTCGCAGAATCATTAGCCGTTATTTGCCAATCATTTGTTGGAAATCCGGCGGAAGCACTTGTATCCTCAAATTTAATCCGGGTATTATTTTCTTTTAACCGAATGGTATCAAACCCGAAACTCTCGTTATTCACACAATCTAACCCAACACATAAACTGCCCTGGACAATTTCGTCATCCGCTATCACCTGGTCCATTACCTGATACCCTGTATTATCACCTGAACCAGTTTTAATTACAGTACCCTGTACTTTGCTATTTTGCGGTTCTGTTCCGCTTGTTATTAAAATCGCACCGTCTTTAACCTGGAAATATCCGGCTTGAACTTCTGCCGAACGGATATGTCCTGCGGTACTCGACATTGTATCTTGCCTGTCGATTCCGATGCCTTTATTTGCTTTTTGTATAACTCTTATTTCATAAGTATATGATCCATCCGGTAAAGATGAACTCTTTAAATCCGATAATTCAAAGTGAGGAGTTGAATTATTTGAAAATGTTTGTTTATAATAGGCACCATCAGGGGCAAGTATAGTTAATACTATTCCATCGGTGCTTATTTTGGGAAGCCATTGAATTGATCCGGAATTAATCAATACATCTGCAATTGGCTTATCGCTTCCCTTCATATAGGAGTTATCGCTTTCAGCTTTTAAAACAATTGTTGATAAAAGCACTATAATAACGATTAACCCTGCTACCATCAATAATCTATCTTTTTTTCTTGTATTCATTTTATTCTCCTTACTAGGTAAAACTATAATTTATTGATAATGGTATATTAAAAAATATTGGAATAAATGTCAAGGTAAATTTTAAAAAATTTTTATTTATAAATTGTTAAGAAATTGAATAATAAAGGAACCGGCCCCTGTTTAAGGGGCCGGTAAAGTAAAAAATCCTACTTTTTTTCTATTTGGGCAATTTTTTCTTTAAGCTCATCAATTGCTTTTTGTTGTTCTTTAATTGATTGTTGTTGTAATTGAATAGCTTTTTGCTGCTCCTGAATTACTTTGGTCAACACTGCGACAACGTCCATGGGACTCATTCCCTTTCGATCCTGTGTGGCAACAAGTTCCGGAACATCTTCGGAAATAAAACCAACATGTTTTTCGGATTTATCGACTTTATAGTTATATTTAACAGGATTAAGGCGATTAAATGTGTCCATCGCTTCAACGGACCCAAGGTCTTGGATGTTTTCTTTGAGGCTTCTGCTGGAAGCATTGGTCCATGTTCCACCGGCAGTGCAACTTGCGCCACTTGCCATTGATAAGCTATTATCGGTATTAAGTCTCAATTTCCAGGCACTATTTACAATTAATCGTAGTGGGTGATTCGATACCGAACCAAAATTTGCATAGGAATCAGTAGCATTGATATAGTTGGTTGCACCATCAGTTCGTTGAATGGCAATCGAAGCATTACTTCCGGTAGTAACCAACTCAAGTGGGTAATTGGGAGACCATGTCCCGATTCCGATTCTGTAAGGATCATCATCTATAGGAGCTTTAATAGTTATTGAATTGGTAGGGGCACCTGGTTGAATTCTAATAGGCAGCTTCGATCCACCTGTAACATCACGGATGAAGAAATTGGATTCATTACCTACAATATCCCATGTTTGTGGAGACCAGCCATAGGAGCCATCTTGCTCAAACCGTAAAGAGGGAGAATCTCCGTAAGTAATGTGAAGATTCAGTGTGGGAGTGGATGTGCCGAATCCTACTTTACCTGAGCTGTTGACATAAAGAGAGCTTGTGCGGGCATTTGCTTCTACTTTAAAAGGAACTTTGGAATTGGTAGTGTCTTCGAATGCCATATAGTTTCCTCCACCACTGGAAGAATCGTTAGCTACGATTCTCCAGTCATTGGCCGGAAAACCTGCTGATGTACTGGTATCATCGAAGAAAATACGGAGAGAATTTTCTTTAAGCTTGATTGTATCGAGACCAAAGGATTCCGTTCCATCGGTCAGGCAATCGAATCCGACGCATATACTGCCTGTAATTATGGCATCATCTGCATGGACAACGTCCTGGGTGCTGTAAGCATCTTCTGTGGATTTGTCGGAAATAATGGATCCACCGGTAATTCGGAAATGTCCGGTTTGTGATATATTTCCTGCGATTTGCAATCCATCTAGACTGGATGAATTATTTTCCCGTTTCCGAAGTGCGATTAAATCATCTTTTAGTTTTTTTACATCAGACGGAATTATACGTAATTCATAAGTATAAGAGCCATCACAATTCGTACTGTTCCCTATTATGCTGGAAATATCGATATAGGGATTGATACCGGATTCAAATGTTTTACTAATAATTGTCCCATCAGGCCTTGAAATATTCAAAATCAACCGATCGTATCTGATCTTTGGAAGCCAGTTAATGCCGTTGGACTGTTTAATTACTTCTGCAACCGGTTTTAATTCATCGGAAGCATTTTGTTGTGAGAAGACATTTCCTGAGAAGCACAGAAATACGGCAATTCCCAGGATTAGCATGGTAAACTTTGCATTAGTCTTAATGTTCATGGTTATTCCCCTTATTTAAATTTTGGTGTTTAAATTCAATTAGTGAGCTTCAGTCTTAGTTTTTGAAGTTTAAAACCGGCAGCCCCCTTCAAGACTGCCGGCTTGAATTGAATTTTTAGTGAAAGATAAATGAAAAGTTTATACTATTTCTTTTCATTTTCCATTTTGTTTAATTTTTCTTGGAATTCATCCATTTTCTTCTGTTGCTCTGAAATTATTTGCTGCTGCTGTTGTACAATTTTGGTTAGAACAGCAACCACATCCATAGGGCTCATACCTTTGTGATCTTTTGTTGCGACCAGTTCAGGTGCATCTTCTGCGATGAATCCCACGTGTTTTTCATTTTTATCAACTTTATAGTTGTATTTGACAGGATTTAGTTTATTCAGAGCATCTAATGCTTCTACAGTTGAGAGGTCCTGGATATTTTCTTTAAGGCTTCTACTTGAAGCATTGGTCCAGGTTCCGCCTGCTGTCAGTGTAGCTCCATTTGCCATAGTTAAACTGTTATCTGAATCAAGTCTCATTCTCCATGCACTATTTACTACTAATCTCAAAGGATGGTTGGAAACGGATCCAAAATTAGCGTAAGAGTCGGTAGCGTTAATGTAGTTTGTAGCTCCGTCTGTTCTTTTGATAGCAATGGACGCATTCGTTCCAGTGGTATCCAATTCCAGAGGATATGCTGGTGACCATGTACCAATACCAACTTTTCCATCCGATTTCATTGTTATAGTATTTGTGGGGGTACCCGGTTGAATACGAAAAGGTAATTTTGATCCGCCAGTGACATCACGGACGAAGAAATTGGATTCATTTCCTGCCATATCCCATACCTGGTCAGTCCAACCGGAGGA
>JAKAGC010000595.1 GCA_021817755.1 Acidobacteriota bacterium
TTCCGATCTTATTGGATAAATCTTTTAATTTATGTCCTGTGAATATCCCGGGAGAACTCTGGATCAGGGGGGAAGGCCTCTCCGCCGGATACCTTAATAATCCTGAATTAACCGCTGAACGGTTTAGCTTTCATCACAAATTACAAGATTTAACACGAACGATTACCACTGACACCATCACTAATACGTATTATAAAACCGGAGACCTGGTAAAATGGTTGCCGACGGGCCATATTGAATTTCTCGGGCGTATCGATTTCCAGTTAAAAATCCGAGGTTACCGGATAGAAGTTGGAGAGATCGAAGCGTGTCTGTCTCATCACGATGCTGTTAAAGATGCCGTTGTAACAATTGTAAACGGTGATACTCCCGGGGAAAATTACCTGTGTGCCTACATTGTAACCAACCAGACCAGAGAGATTTCCATCCCGGAAATCAGGGACTATCTAACTCTTCATCTACCCCAATATATGATTCCCGAAACCATTATGCAACTGCAACATATCCCAATAACTCCCAATGGAAAAGCAGATTTGAAACGTTTACCAAAACCAAAGCGAGCGGGTTCAAAAACCATTGAGAAAACCGTTACAGTGCCTTCTTCTAAATTGGAAAAGCGAATAATGGAAATCTGGAAAGAGGTTTTGGGAGTGGAGCATGTCGATATAAATGACCGTTTTTTCGATCTGGGTGGTAATTCGATGAAATTCGTCCAGGTGGCAACACGGTTAAAAGAATATTTGAAACAAGAGGTGCCTATAGTTACCTTGTTTCGTTATCCCACCATCCATTCTTTGGTGCAACATTTTCAAACAGAAGGCATTGCAAATACGGATTCTATTTTACCCTCTCTTGATGAAACACGGAAATCAAACGATGGAGTACGGGAGACCGATATCGCAGTAATCGGTATGTCGGGTATGTTCCCAGGTGCCAATAATATAGACGAATATTGGGAAAATTTAAAGAATGGAGTAGAATCGGTTACATTTTTTACTGCGGAAGATGCTGTTAGTTCCCTGGGAGGGAAAAAAGAAGATTACGAAGACCCGCTATATATTAAGGCACGCGGGTTTATTCCGGAGGTTGAAACTTTTGATTCCGCTTTTTTTGGATATACGCCTGTTGAAGCGTCATTAATGGACCCCCAGGTACGATTATTCCATCAATGTGTATGGGAAACCCTTGAAAATGCAGGATATAATCCTGATACATTTCAGGGAGAAATCGGATTGTATGCAGGTGCAGCCGCAAATTTTTATTGGGAAGTTCTTAGCCGTTTATCTCCTTCCGCTCTGTCACTGGGATGGATCAATACGATATCGCTAGTTGACAGGGATTATCTCACCACTACTGTATCTTACCGGCTTAATTTAAAAGGACCTTGCATCCCTGTTTACACAGCGTGTTCCACATCGCTTGCCGCAATTTCAATTGCCTGTCAGGGGTTAATTGAAAATCAGTGTTCAGTGGCTGTAGCGGGTGGAGTATCGGTAATGATTCCACGCAAATCAGGGTATTATTATAAGGAGGGAATGATTTCTTCATCCGATGGGCATTGCCGCGCATTCGATGCAGATGCCGACGGAACAGTAGGTGGAGAAGGAATCGGTGCAGTATTATTAAAACCTCTATATCGTGCTGTGGAAGATGGCGATACGATTCATGCCATCATTAAAGGTGCAGCGGTTAATAACGATGGTAATAGGCGGGCAGGCTTTACTGTTCCTAGTATCGAAGGTCAATCCCAGGTAATTAAAAAAGCAATGGCTTTGGCTGCTGTCGAACCGGAAACGATCGGCTATGTAGAAACTCATGGTACAGGTACTGCCATCGGAGACCCAGTGGAGATCGAAGCACTGAAATTGGCTTTTCATACGACTAAAAAGGGATACTGTCCCATTGGGTCGGTTAAAACAAATGTGGGGCATCTGGATGCAGCAGCAGGAATTGCCGGGTTTATTAAAACCGTTTTGATATTGAAGAACCATCTTATCCCACCAAGTCTTCATTTTAAATCTCCCAATCCGCGGATCGATTTTTCAAATAGTCCCTTTTATGTAAATACACATTTAAAGGAATGGGAAAAAACAGATTTTCCCAGAAGGGCAGGATTAAGCTCTTTTGGTATCGGCGGAAATAATGTACATGTGATATTGGAAGAAGCTCCATTAACATCTGCTAAAATTGAATTCAAACCGTCTCGAAAATATCAGTTGCTTCTTTTATCGGCGCGTTCGGGGCAATCTCTGGACCGGAATAACATCAATTTGGCTCATGCCCTGGAAAAAGAGAATAATATTTCACTGACTCATGCGGCTTATACTTTACAAGTTGGGAGAAAACCCTTTAAATACAGGCAAATGGTTATATGTTCGGATACGTCAAAAACAGTTGAAATGCTTTCATCTGTTCATCTTTCGTCTAATCCATATAAAGCGGATATCCGCCGGGCCGAAGCCCCGATCGAAAACCCGACAGTGGTGTTTATGTTTCCGGGACAGGGAGCACAATATATCAACATGGGGCTCGAATTGTACGGTAATGAACCGTTATTCCGGGAAACGATGGACCGGTGTTTCGAACTTCTGAAATCTCATACTTCGTATGATTTCAAATCCATCTTATATCCTCCCAATAGCGAAAATGAAACCTCTTATATATTGCATACGGAAATCATCCAACCGCTGGTTTTTGTATTCGAATATGCTTTGTCGCAGTTATTGATTTCATGGGGAATTATTCCCCGGGCCATGATTGGGTATAGTTTCGGAGAATTCACTGCCGCTGTAATCGCAGGTGTGTTTTCTGTGGAAGATGCTATTAAATTGGTTGTTGCAAGGGGTAAAGCCATGCAGCAGCTCCCAATAGGCATGATGCTAAGCATTCCTTTACCGGAAGATGAAACCCGTCATCTTATCGTGGATTTTCCACGTATTTCATTGGCAGTGATAAATGGACCTTCCTGTATCGTATCGGGTTCTCCGGAAGACATTGAAACCCTTGAAACCTTTTTAAAATCGAAGAAAATATTATCGATGCGCGTTCAAACCGATCTGGCAGCTCATGGAGAAGGTATGGAAACCATTGCACGCCAATTTGAAGCGCTTGTTAATTCAACAACTCTTAACCCTCCCAGAATAGCTTATATTTCTAATGTCACGGGGGAATGGATCACTCCGGAACAAGCTATAAATCCGCGGTATTGGGCAAATCATATGAAAGAAACCGTCCGGTTTGCACAGGGTATCGAAGAGCTATTACTTGAGAAAAATGTAGTACTTATAGAAGTTGGACCTGGGAGTGATTTGGTTGCATTGATTCAAAGACATCTGCAAAAGGAAAAATTACATACTGCTCTCAATTTAATTCCTCCTGCAAGAAGAATAGAGGATAGTGATTATTATCTCACCCGGCGACTTGGCCAGTTGTGGCTTTATGGAGTTCCTATCGATTGGGATATGTATTGGAAAGGTTTTGACCGGAAACGAATTCCTCTTCCTACCTATTCCTTTGAACCGAGACGCTATCCGATTCCTCCATTTAATCCTGAAATGATTTTAAA
>JAKAGC010000596.1 GCA_021817755.1 Acidobacteriota bacterium
ACTGGTAATCCTGGTTCTCAAATGCTTCCATTACTCGGGTATGCAGTTCCTGAACAAAGGAGTGAAAGGTTTTTTGACCTAATGGAAAGTTCCTCAATGCCAGGGTATTGACAAACATACCGATGATTTGTTCAATATCTGCATGCCTTCTACCTGAGGTGGGGGTGCCGATAACGATATCTTCCTGCCTGCTGAGTCTGGAAAGAAAAATATAATATGCAGATAAAAGCAAAGTAAAGAGAGTAGTGTTTTCTTTTCGAGCGATGGCTTTTAATTGATCGGGGAGTGGGGAAAGGATATTAAATTGATAATTATCACCATTAAACTGCTGGATAGGTGGCCGGGTAAAATCAAGGGGGAGATCAAGAACAGGGATTTCATCCTCAAATTGTTTCTTCCAGTAAGAAGCCTGTGCAGATAAATCGTCACTATGAAAGGTAGATTGCTGCCAGGTTGCATAATCTTTGTATTGGAGTTGGAGGAGTGGAAGGTTTTCTCCTGAATAAAGGGATATGAATTCTTTAATGAGAATTTGACGGGATATTCCATCTGAAATGATGTGATGCATATCAACCATGAAGAGGTGTTTTAGGGGTTCTATTTGCATTAAACCAA
Organism: Acidobacteriota bacterium; assembly: GCA_021817755.1. Lineage (GTDB taxonomy): Bacteria > Acidobacteriota > Aminicenantia > UBA2199 > UBA2199 > JAKAGC01. Next base: position 616 of record JAKAGC010000596.1, read on the forward strand.
CTCGTAAAAGAGGGGGTAAAGAGAGATCGAAAGAACGAATAAATTTTCTTAATGCATCTTCTATGGTTTGAGTTTCGATATATTCAATTTTAAAATCACAATGAGAATGAATGAATTGGGCTGGGGATTCATCAACATTTTGAAATGATGTTCTGAGACTTTCATGACGGTTAATTAATAATTTAAATGTGTTTTCAATACGGGGAATATCTGGTATACCTTCAAGAATAGAGATAAACGGCATATTATATGTGGTATTCTCTTTGTCGAACCGGTTCAGGATTAATAATCGAACCTGGGAAGAAGAGAGGGGATATAATTCTTTTTCTTCTGTGTTTTCGATTTCAATAAATTTTCGGGGGGATATTTCATCTATATAACGGGAAAGCTTACTAATGGTTTGATGTTTAAAAAATTCAATAAGAGGTACTTTAACCTGGAGCTCTTTATGAATCCTTGCAACGATTTGAGTGGCTTTGAGAGAGTGTCCACCTATTTCAAAGAAATTAGAATGAATACTGAGTTTGCTTTCTTCGACTCCAAGAACGGGTGACCATATCCGGGCCAGTTGCTTTTCGATGTGTGTGGAAGGGGAAACGAAATTTTCAGAGTCATTGGTCTGAGGATCAGGTAACGCTTTTAAGTCAATCTTTCCATTGGGAGTTAAGGGTATAGATTCGATGGGGATAAAGTAAGAAGGAATCATATAATCGGGGAGAGTCTGAGAAAGAAAGTCCCTGAATTCCTGAAGCGGTGTCCCGGGTTGATCTAAAATGATATAAGCGCAAATAAAGGGTTCCTGGAAAGAGTTGAGTTTAGTGGTAACAATCGCATTTTTAATAAGAGAATGCTTAATGAGAACGGCGTGTATTTCGTTGAGCTCGATGCGGTAACCTCTAATCTTTACCTGGAAATCGATACGGCTTATATACTGAATGTTTCCATCTTCAAGCCATCGACATAAATCTCCGGTTTTATAATATATGGTTTTGTTATTTATATTTTGATGCAGGGAGGCTTTTTGTAAAACGCCCCCCTGCACCCCCTTAAAACTTTTTGACATAAAATCATTCTTATCAGAAGTTTTGTCGGGGTCCAGGGGCGGGTTTTTCAAAACGAGCCCCTGGAAGGCATAAAACCGTTCGTTTGTTAATTCGGGGCGGTTTAGGTATCCGGGGGATACGCCTAAGCCACCGATATACAATTCACCGGGAACAAGAGTGGGCTGGATTTGAAGATGATTTCCAAGAATGAATAGAGTGACATTGGGTATTGAACGACCGATGGGGACATATCCGGCAGATTCTTGAGTGAGAGAATGGATTTCAAAAGTAGTAGAAATATCGCAGCACTCAGTAGGTCCGTAAACATTAATAATTGTGAATGACTCTTTATTAATTAAACCAGTCCATTCCTTGCATATGGGATGTTCCAATGCCTCGCCGCCGATAACGAATTTTTCTACAGGGAAACGGGGGGTGAGTAGTTCTTTAAAATGAAGCATCATTTTTAAATGAGCGGGTGTTCCATCTGAAATTCGTATTGAATGGAGTATGAAAAACCGGATGAGTTTTTCTCCATCGAGGCGGACTTCTTCGGGCACGATGTGGAGGGGATATGAAAGAAGGAGTGCGGGGAATATTTGCTTAATAGAAGCATCGAATATAAAAGGAGAAATGAGGGTCATGGGTACTGGTTCGATATAGTTATAAACGGTTTGTTTTAATCCGTTTACGAGATTGATTACCGAATAATGCTGGATGGCGACTCCTTTGGGAGTTCCGGTAGTACCTGAGGTATAAATGATATAAGCTAAAGAGGAGGAATCTGCGTGTGGAGATATGAAAGTAGATGGAAGTGTTTCGGTTTTTTTTCTGGAATTATTATTCTCGAGGAATTCTTCATCGATTGTGATCTGGGCTGCACTGTCTTGAAGGATGAAACGAATACGGGAAGAGGGATAAGCAGGATCAAGGGGTAAATAGGCAGCACCTACTTTTAATATGGCGAGGATACTGACGATAAATTCAATAGAGCGCTTTAATTTAATGGCTACGATATGACCTTGACTGATGCCATTTTCTTTAAGGAAAGAGGCTAAATGTGAAGACTGAATATCGAGTTCCTGGTAAGAGAGATGAATGAGAGGATTAATGGAAGTGTAGGACTGACCGACTAATGCAATTTGATGAGGTGTCTTTTCTGCCTGCTTGGAGAAAAGGTGATGAATAGTTTGTTGAGAAGGAGATTCAATATTGGTATTGTTAAATTCATAGAGTATACGATGTTTTTCCGAATCTGTAAGTATATCTATTTCAAATAATTTTTTGTTTCGATCTTGAATTACTTCATTTATAATATTTAAAAAATAGGTGCTGAAACGGGTAATGGTTTGAGCTTTAAATAATGAGGTCCGGTATTGGAAAGAGAGAAGGAGTTTTTCGCCTGTATCTGCTGAGGATAATGAGAGATCAAATTTTGCAGATTTGTTTTCAAAAGGAACAGGGATTAATTCCAATTGAGATAACCGGATGGGTGAATGAGTGGTTTCCTGGATGGAAAGTAATACATCGAATAAGGGGTTCCGGTTGAAATCGCGAGTTATTTGGACCTCTTCTACTAGTTCTTCATATGGGTAATCCTGGTTCTCAAGGGCTTCAATTGTATTTTCTTTAACTTCCCTGAGGAAATAATCGAAAGATTTTTCACCATCGGGGTAGTTACGTAAAGCGAGGGTGTTGACAAACATCCCGATAATGGGTTCAAGATCGCTGTGACGGCGACCTGATACGGGTGTTCCGATTATTATGTCTTCTTGCTGGCTTAGTCGCGAGAGGAGTACATTATAAATAGCAATGAGTACCATAAAAAGTGTGGAACCGGTTTCGCGAGTAAGTTGATCGAGGGTTTTCTTTATTGGGGCTTCGAGTTCCAGGTGGATAGTGCTAC
>JAKAGC010000597.1 GCA_021817755.1 Acidobacteriota bacterium
ACAATAACAATTCGCTTTCAGGGGAGGATGCGTTTCGTGTGTGGAACGTCCTATTGGATATGATTACTCAGGTTTACAAGGGGAAGACAAAAGACCCGGAAGATGCCGCGTTATTGGAAGCCGCTACTCATTTAATTTTTTTCAAAGATTACGTGAAGTGGGACAAAAAAGTCTCCAAAATAATGAAAAAGGTAGATAAAACCACCATTTCAAACACGGATGTACTTTTTATCTTACAATAAAAACAGAAAGCGGTTTATTTAAAGGGGATATCTGTTGAAGAAATGGGAATAAAACTATTTCACGGATATAGGAAAGTGTTACAAATTTTTTGTCAAATCTATTGCAATTAACTCGAATAATTCATAGAATAATTAGTTCAATAAAACGATTTCCTGATAATTATGATGTTAAATAATTTAAAAAGGAGGAAATGACATGCTAAAGAATCATCCCGGAGGTTTGATAGTCGCTTTTTTTACGAATATGGGCGAGAGATTCGGGTATTATACGATGATCGCCATATTTTCACTATTTATTCAGGCAAAGTACGGAATGAATTCAGGTGAAACCGGCGGGTTTTACAGTGTATTCGTAATGTGCGTTTACTTTTGTCCTGTTTTTGGAGGCATACTCGCCGATAAATTTCTCGGTTACGGAAGAAGTATTAGTTTGGGATTGGTGGTAATGTTCCTCGGGTATTTAATGCTCGCTATTCCCACCAAAATGGACAGCGGTTTAACCCTGGTAATTGCTGCGTTATTGGTTATTGCATTTGGAACCGGCTTTTTTAAAGGTAATTTACAAACGCTTGTAGGTAATATGTATGATGACCCCCGTTACAGTTCATTCCGTGACAGCGGTTTTAATATTTTTTACATGGGCATTAATATCGGAGCCATGTTTGCTCCTACTGCTGCAAGTTTGGTAACCAATTGGATTCTCAAATCATATCATTATACCTATGATGCTCGAATCCCGGCACTGGCGCACGATTTTATTAAGGGAAAACTTGCTTCGGCCTCTGAATATCTTTCAATTGCGCAGGCACAAGATCCCAATGTATCATTGGAATCATTAAAGCAGTTTTCTTCAAATTACGTAAACGCATTGAGCAAATCTTATCATTTTGCATTCGGAGTCGCATGTATCAGTTTGATTATCTCCATGGTTGTTTTCTGGATTTTCAAGAAATATTATAAACATGCAGACATGACGGAAAAACAGAAAGCCAAATCCGAAGCACATAAAGCGCAAGTAGTGGAATTAACTCCCCAGCAGGTTAAAGAAAGATTAATCGCTTTGGGATTGGTATTCCTCGTTGTTATCTTTTTCTGGATGTCATTCCAGCAGAATGGGGCAACAATGACATATTTTGCCCGGGATTACACTGTGTCTCATGTGGATAAAGTAAATTACCTCTGGTTTGATCTTTTCGGATTATTACCCATATTCCTTTCGATTGTGGGATTGTATTTCTTATTGAGAAAAGACAGTAAGGGATTGGTAAGGATGTTAGGAGCGGTTGGTTTTGTAGGATTTGCATTGATTGCGGTTTTCAAATATTTGGGATACAAAGATGTCAATCCATTCAACCCTGAGATGTTCCAGCATTTCAACCCATTCTTCATTGTCGCATTAACCCCATTGGTTGTAGCATTATTCGGATATTTGAATAAAAAAGGAAAAGAGCCTTCTGCTCCTCGGAAGATTGGAATCGGTATGTTGATTACCGCCATTAGTTTCGCTATTCTTGCTTTTGCATCCAAAGGATTGGCAAGTCCTAAGGAATTGGGAGAAAAAGTGGCTCCTGCTGCTATGCAGGTATCCACTTACTGGTTAATTTCTACCTATTTCTTACAAACCATAGCGGAATTATTCCTTAGTCCCATGGGAATTTCCTTTGTTTCGAGAGTAGCACCACCCAAGTATAAAGGCTTAATGATGGGCTTGTGGTTTGCTTCAACCGCCATCGGTGTGCTTTTAATCGGTGTTATTGCCAACCTGTGGCGTACACTTCCGTTGTGGCAGTTATGGTCCATAATGGTGGTTTGTTGTGTTTTTTCAGCAATATTTATTTTTTCTATTATGAAACGTTTGGAAAAGGCAACTCAAGGCTAAACGTTACCTTCATCGAAGACCGGGAATTTTGAAAAGTTCCCGGTCTTCAAATCCTTTATTAATCAATGAAAATATCGGGGGATAATTTCATTTTATTATTCTAAATAAATTCTGTCTAAGTTTGATTTTCAGGTAAAATTACCCATGAATAATAGCAATTAAAATGGGAAGGGCTGTATGGTTTCAAAATTTTAATTGTTAATAGCATAAAAATCTGGTATATTATATGTATGTATATATTAGGTATCGAATCTTCCTGCGACGAAACTGCCGTGGCAGTAATCGAGCGCGAACCGCAACACAGGGTGCTGGCGGAACAAATCAAATCGCAAGTGCCTTTGCATGCAAAATATGGCGGAGTTGTGCCGGAAATAGCGTCAAGGAACCATTACGAAGTTATAGACCAATTAACGATAGAAGCTCTGAAAGAATCGGGGATTACCCTTCACCAAATCAATCTCATTGCACTTACACAGGGCCCCGGATTACTCGGTTCCCTCTTAACCGGGCTCTCCTTTGCCAAAGGTCTTGCATTTAAAAATAAAATTCCTGTAATCGGAGTAGATCATATCCTCTCTCATATCGAAGCGGCATTTATCGAGAACAGAGAGATTGAATACCCGCTTCTCGCTCTTGTGGTTTCAGGTGGGCACACAACACTTTTTTATCAGAAGTCGCGGTTCGATACCACAGTGGTATCAAAAACCAGGGATGATGCAGTAGGAGAAATCCTGGATAAAGTCGCCAAATATTACGGATTGGGTTACCCCGGAGGACCTATCCTGGATCGATTGTACAAAGGAGGCGATACCCGACGGTTTCGTTTTACTTATCCCAAGATGTCTGATGGTTCCAATGATTTTTCATTTTCAGGATATAAAACAGCCGCAATCCGTCATCCCGAGTTTGCAAACCGGGAAGTTAAACCGGATGATCCACTTTTTAAAGATTTTATCGCATCTTTTCTAAATTCAGTATTTGATTATTTACTTTATAAAACCCGGACCGCAGTTGAAGCCGTTCAACCCAAGTCCGTGATCGTATCAGGGGGTGTTAGTCGCAATTCACTTCTCAGGGAGAAATTTTCCAATGCATTTACAGAGACCGGGATAAAGTTATATTTATCTTCACCCCGGTATTGCACAGATAATGCTGCAATGGTGGCCTGGCTCGGATATGAACAATACATTCAATTCCCCAATGTCGATTATTTCGATGCGCAAATGAATTCCTATTCTCGTGCTTTTTTTAAAAATGACGGTTCAAAATTCAGGTGAACCGGGAGGTAAACATAGGGTAATGGGGAGTGAGAATTATGTTTTCGGAGGATGTGAAATATGGCAGTAGAAGTACAGGATGTCTATACTGAGACACCCCATAAGCGACAAATACAACATGCGGCAAAAATTCTTGAAAAAGGGGGAGTAATCGTTT
>JAKAGC010000598.1 GCA_021817755.1 Acidobacteriota bacterium
TAAAATTCAAATAAAGTGTTAATAAAAATATTTGCTTTTTTTATTCGGATTTTTCAGTTGTTTCAGATGGTTCAGTTGATTCTTCCGGCTGACCTTCTTCGGGAGCAGTAGGCATCATTTCTTCTGAGGAGGGGGCCATCTGTGAACCGAAGGATTTTAATTTCTGTTGAATTTTTTCGAGAAGGGCTTCAGAAAGTGAAACTTCCATTTTTACTGCTTCAGCAGTGGCGGTGAATTTAATTTTTCCAGCCAATTCTGCAAATTCTGCTCCACCTGCTCCCATCATACCTTTAAATCCTTCGAGTGTTGTGGCAAGAGATTGATTGGCGGTTTCATTTTTGGAAACCAATTGAACAAGTCCTGTCCAAGTTTTATCTGCATAATCAATATTTCCAAAAATACATTCGGCTTTTGTCATGTCGATAGTCATCATGCCACCACCTACTTTATGTTCTTTCTTTACATCTTCCGGGATTCCCATTGCAAAAGAAAAGATGGCTGCCGGGTTCATTTTTTCGAGGGGTGCTTTCATCATGGCATTTTCTTTTACGCTTTTCATTTTCCCTTTAAATGTATCGATTACATTCTTTACGGCATTAGGAAATCCCATTGCGATGCTTCCTTCGAGGAAAACAACGGCGCCTTCTTTTTGTTCTTCATCGATGAATTTGTAAATGGTTTCACCATTGTATTGTTCTTCTTTGAATTCGCCACCTTTTGATTTAATAAAATTAATAATTTTATCTTTTTGATAGGTCAGACCAGCAACAACTACAAAATTCGGAGCTTGTCCCATTCCTTCTTTCATAGGACCAACAATTGCGATTGACATTGCTGTGATGTCCTTCTTTAAATCAATACCGGTTTTATCTACAAAGTCTTTGTAATCTTTGAAATATTTAGAAGGTTTTTCTACGTTTTTTTCTTCAGCTTCTTTGATTGATTTATCAAAGATTGGTAACTGGGCCAATTTCTGGAAATTGATGTTTGCAACCATTGATGCATTTTCGGGGATAATCGATAATGTCTCTCCAGCTTTTGATTTTTTACAGCCCGTTACTAATACTACTGCCGTGAGAATAAAAATAACGGCAATCAGTGATGTTAAAATTCTTCTTTTCATGATATTTCCTCCATTTTGAATTCCGAACAATCTAATCATTCCATTCTATTGTTCTTGCTTTTAAAAAATTATCTTATCATATTTCTTGCCATTTTACTACTATGAACAGAAGAAATTATTTTATTCGATATCTTCACTATATAATTACTGAAGTATGATTGCAATTCTATTTTCTTTAATTCCCGTTAAATCGCATAAATCCCGGTTGACAAATCGATGGTTTCACAATAAAATATGACCATGAAAGACATTACAAAACACAGTATGAAAGCAGTAATCCTGGCAGCAGGGAAATCCAAACGTATGAAATCCGGTTTTTCAAAAGTTTTACACAAAATCATGGGAAAGGAGATTATTAATTTCCTTCTTGATAGTATTATTGAAGCAGGAATAGATGAATCCGACATCTGTATTGTTTGTGGAGATAATTTAAATGATGTACAGCGTATCGTAAAACGAAATGTCAAGTACACCGTTCAGGAACAACAACTTGGGACGGCAGATGCTTTGATGGCAGCTAATGATTTTATACGGGAATTCAAAGGAGACCTGTTGGTCACGGTGGGCGATAACCCATATATTACTCCGAAGGAGTTGAAAAAACTGATTGCACATCATCAAGAAAAGAGGGCGGAATGTTCGTTTATTTCAGCTGTATTTCCATTTACCCCTCCTCCATACGGACGTGTGATTCGTGATGAAAACAGAAATGTATTGGGAGTAGTTGAAGAAATCGATGCTAGTCCTGAGCAATTGGCGATCCGTGAGGTGAACTCCTCTATTTATTTATTCAAAAATGAAATTACGTATCCGTTGCTTTCTCTTATCGATAATAATAATGCCAAGAGTGAGTACTATTTGACCGATATTATAAAATTATTAAAAGATAGACATTTTCAAGTTGAAGCAGTTCCTACGGATGACTATTTTATTTCGATTGGGATCAATAACCGATGGGAATTATCCGAAGCACAGAAAAAATTCAATGAAGCTCATCTCAAATATCTATCATTGGAGAAAGGTGTTACGATACTTCAACCGGATTCGGTAACAGTAGAATATGGTACGGAAATTGGGCAGGATACGGTAATCTACCCCAATACGTATATTGCTACTGGTACAATTATCGGTTCCAATTGCAAAATCGGTCCTTTCGTCTATCTTGAAAATATTAAAATAAAGGATAATTCGACGGTTAATTCCTCGGCTATTATTACCGTCAAGGAAGAATAGGATGAAAATTAAAAGTTCTGCTCCCGGGCGTATATGTTTATTCGGAGAACACCAGGATTACCTTGGTTTCCCTGTTATTGCAGCAGCTATCGATTTACGGGTTGAAGTCGAAGGTAGCGTGTCATCAGGTTCAGGTGCCAAAGTTGATCTCCGTGATTTGAAGGAAATTATTGAATTTTCTTTTCTCGATATCTCCTACACACACAAACAAGATTATTTAAGAAGTGTGGTTAATGTCTTAAAGAAAAAAGGTTTTTATACTCCCCGGCAGATCGAAGCGGCTATTACGGGGAATGTTCCTATTCGTTCGGGTACGTCTTCATCTGCTGCTTTTTCAGTGTCTTGGACGGGTTTTCTGCTTGAAGCCATGGGACATTACAGGAAAGGTGGATTTCAACGGGATCCTGCTGCGGTTGCTGAATTGGCTTACCAGGCGGAAGTAATCGAATTCAACGAAAGTGGTGGGCGTATGGATCAATATACATCTGCAATAGGAGGTATCGTTTACCTTGATTTTTATGATCTGATGACTCCTACTCCATTGCCACAGGCTCTACATCAATTTGTACTGGGTGATTCCCTTCAACCCAAAGATACACAGAAAACATTAAAAAGAGTGCGCACGGCACAGGAAGATGCTTTTTTGGAATTATCCAAACATTTAAAATTCAAAGATAATTTTCATATCACTTATGATGAGGCTGAACCTTATTTCGACCGGATTTCATCCGAACTGCTTCCTTATTTGAAAGCAGCATTGATGAATCATCACATTACGGATGCAGCTCGTGAAGAGATTTCAAAACAGAATCCGGATATCTTACGCATTGCGGATTTAATGAATCGACACCAGGATTATTTAAGAGATAACTTGAGAATCTCCACAGAAAAAATAGATCATATGTTGAATTGTGCACTCGAAGCAGGTGCGCTTGCAGGAAAAATTAATGGCTCCGGTGAAGGGGGGTGTATGTTTGCTTTCTGCCCGGGGAAACAGCAGGAAGTAGCGGAAGCGATAAAAAAAGCGGGTGGAGTCCCTTATATTATTAATATTGGGAAAGGCCTGGAAGTTCTTTCCTAATCTCTTCTCATTAATAAGCAATCATAGTTTTAGGAAAGTCCCATACATGGGTTTTTCCCATGCAGGGACTCTTTATTGGGTCATTATATAATATCAATCAAATTCTTTATTTAAAAA
>JAKAGC010000599.1 GCA_021817755.1 Acidobacteriota bacterium
AAACCGTTCCAGGCCATTCGTTTGAACAGCCTGTTCATAAGCCACCTGCCCTTTATTCATAATAATAACATGCCCACATGTGTATTCGATATCCGGTAGCAAGTGAGATGAAATAATAATATTCATGTTCTCCTTACCAGCAATATCTTTAATAAGATCGAGCATCTCTTTTCTACCTTTCGGGTCCATCCCTGAACTCGGTTCATCCAGGAAAAGTAACTTCGGATCATGAACCAGTGCTTGTGCCAGTTTAAGACGCTGTTTCATACCCGTTGAATAGGTTTCCACCTGGCGGTAGCGTGATTCTTCCAAACCCACATAATACAATACTTCATGAGCCCTTTTAATTGCTTCCTGTTTCGGCATACCGCTTAATTCACCCAGGTACGCCGTTAACGTAACCGCATCCATACCCGGCATCAGGCAATCACTCTCCGGCATATAACCAATACGTGCTCTTACTGACGCTTGATCGGTCAGGATATCATATCCAAGAACTTTTCCACTACCCGAAGAGGGATGCAGGAAACCCAGTAAAATTTTCATCAATGTGGTTTTTCCCGCTCCATTCGGACCAAGGAGGCCATAGACACCTTTTTCGATGCTTAAGCTGATGTTGTCTATCGTCATCTTTCCTTTACCGTAGCTAAAACTTACATTTTGTAATTCGATAATTTTTTCCATTTTTTCATCCTTTAAGGTAATAAATACGAAGTCCGTAATAAAAAGTTCCATTTAAAATTTTTGGTAAGTCAACGTTTTAAAATGAAATGAAGAAACCTTTCATTTTATTTTCAAATCCTATAAAATGATTATTTGTAAAAATAATTATAATGGAAAAGATTAATAGATATTTTAATATACCTTACGTGCTACGTCGAATAATCCGCACTGCCGATTTATCCATTTTCCTGTCAGAATGCCGAATCTGCGGTAATTTGTTAGTATTAGACAATGAAAATATAATCTGCTCCGAATGCCGGGCATCCCTCATAATGACAGATGATTCATGCTGTCGAATATGTTCTTGCCCTCTCGGCAATGATGCGGATATCTGTGGAAAATGTCTCGTAGATCCCCCACCATTTCAAAAACATCTTTCATTTACCCCATATAAAGGATTAATTAAAAAGTTGATTTTGCTATACAAATACGGACAGGTTGAAGGATTGAAACATCTTTTTACTTCTCTCCTTCTTGAATTATATAAAGAGAAATGCAACCGGAAAATCGATGCCATTATACCCGTTCCACAGGATAGAGGGAGGAAACGTGAATTCTCTCCCATAATGGAAATTACGGAATTGATGTCCAATAATTTGAAAATAGAGCATCTTTCTGATGTTCTTGTAAAAGTAAAAAAAACAGTTCCGCAGGCCGGTTTAGGAAAATCTCGCAGGCTTAAAAATCTCGATGGTGCATTTAAATTGCAAAATCCCGTACGTCTTGAAGGAAAAACAGTGCTTCTAATAGATGATGTGTACACCACAGGAACAACCGTCAGAAAATGTGCAGGGTTGCTTCGTCGATTTGCAGCCGAAGTTGTTGTAATGACTTTGGCCCGTACATAAATACCGAATGCCTCTAATTAACCTTTTCTTATTAGAAAATTGTTTTAACCCGATAAATACTACCAGTTGCTTTTTTCGTAAAATAATTATAAAATAGTTGCATTATGAATCAAAAACTAACTGTTGCAAATATTATTACAATGGCCCGTATTTTATTGGTGCCCATCATTCTGGTTTTGATGCTCACCGAAATGGAAAACAAAGAAATACTGGCCTTTATTGTGTTTATTCTTGCTTCCGTAACCGATGCTTTCGATGGATATTTCGCCCGAAAATACAACCAGATAACCGACCTTGGGAAATTCCTCGATCCCTTTGCCGATAAGTTGTTGATTGTAGGCGCACTCCTTGCTCTCGTATACCTTGGATATGCTGCAGCCTGGGCCGTCTTTATTATTATATTCAGAGAAATATTTTTTATTGGCTTTCGATTCTATTTCCTCGTTAAAGAAAATTCTTTTTCTGCTTCATGGATTGCCAAGAAAAAAACCATGTTCCAGGCCATTTCTGTCGGGATACTAATCATTCATAAGAAACTCCCTAACCCTGAACTATTTTTGAAAATTGGTACATATGTTCTTTATATTGCCGTTATCTTGACAGTTTACAGCGGTATTGAATATATCATTAAATATTCGAAAACCCTACGAAAAACGGATGCCCTATAAGAAGTATCCATTATTAAGTAAAAAAAAATTAAAATCGGGAGATGCTCCTTTAACAGAATCATTAATCCATAACGACACATTTGCCCATCCCTTTCAATCCGGTTCCGATTTCAGCTCTTTTCTTGAATCTCTTCCGAATATAAATGCCGCCTCCGATTTTAAGCAATTCGTACAAAACCTACGAAATGCACGTCAAAAAGAAAAACCCATCATCCTCGGACTTGGTTCTTCTGTTGCCCAATTGGGTCTCAATCCCATTATTATCGATTTAATGGAAAGAGGTTGGGTCTCAGCCATTGCAGTAGAAAGCGCGTTTATGATAAATGATTTTGAAATTGCATTATCCGGGAAAATTGCACCTTATACTCCCAATAAACCCATACAGTTTTCTTATTTTAATAAAGATGAAACCGGTTTGTTTTTAAATGTCGCTCTAAAAGATGGATACGATCAAAACCTTGGAGCAGGGGAAGCAGTTGGGCACTATCTTATTAGTTCCAGTTTTTCTTTTAATCACTTTAGCATTTTTTATAAAGCCTATAAGTTGAATATTCCTGTTACCGTTCATCCCGCTATCGGTATGGATTTCATTCACTATCACCCCAAATTCGACGGAGCAATTGCAGGTGCATTAACAGAAACCGATTTCATGCTTTTTTCTTCCGTGATTTCAATGATAGGAAATGGAGGAATTTATATTAATATCCAATCTCCATATATTTTACCCGGGATTTTTCTCAATGCGTTATCCTTTTGTAACGGAGTCGATAAGGAAGTAAAACAATTTCATACCGGAATATTCAAAGATGGGAACTGTTCGCATCAGATGGAGTATAACATTATCGATCGCTCGATAATGGCTGGTGGAAGAGGATATAAATTCGAAGGCTCCCCTGAAATTCTTTTCCCCATGCTCGCTGCTGCACTACTTAATACGGGAAATTCTTAATTTAAATAATGCATTAAGAATAATTAATACCCCTTTTTACTCGATTGACGAATTAATGCGAGTAATCCATCGAATAAAAAGAATCGGAATGAATAGAAAATTAATTATTATCCACCTAATAATCCCGAACGATTATCTTATCCGCATGAGTGGCGATGTTAAGGGGGCAAATAATAGCAATTAAATAGTCATGGATGAGATGAATATATCGAACAACTGCATAAAAAGGATGGAAATTGAATAAAAAAGTGTGATGAATGATTAAAATTATATGATTAATTGGGGTTCGAAGTAAGGATAATGATAGAAAAAGCAAGGATGTTTTAACTCTGAGTGAGAACGACGGAAGAAAAAGTGTGATTAAT
>JAKAGC010000600.1 GCA_021817755.1 Acidobacteriota bacterium
GGATACCTTTGCCTGTGGTATCGCAGGAGCCGGTCCGACCGAATGGGAAAACTACAATGCATTTTATTCCGGTTATACCATCGGAAAATCCGAAAAAGGAAAACCCTCTTTACGGAAATATTCGCTCATTCCATTAGCCAATCGATTAAAAAAACCATTGCTACTTATTCATGGAATGTTGGATGACAATGTTTTATACCAGGATACGGTCAATATTTACCGTGCACTCCTGGAATCCGGAAAAGAAACACTTGTGGATTTGTTCCTCGATCCCGATGGAGCGCATCATCTCGGTGGAGCAGTAAAGGATAAAGGTTTATATCATAAATATGAACAATTTTACCTCGAACATTTAAAATAACACTAATATCAGACTTCCTTGACTTGGCCGGGAGCCCGCACTCCTCATAAAAATTAGGTCCCCGGCCTTTTCAAGGTCTCAAATCAACATAAAATTCAGAAAGAATTAAGAAAAATTCTATTAAGGGAAATCCGGATTTTTAGTTAAATCAATTTTGATAATAGAGAATTATAGTTCTTCAAAATTAATTCGTTTAAGTGGGTTTATGTGAGAATGATTCTCCCGCTTAATAGGACCATTGTTATTAAAAAAATTTTCTCATTGTATTTATATTAATAATTTTGAATAATTCCACTAACAACTCAAATATAGAAAACAATTGACTATAAAAGGAAACTAATTTTAATTAGATTTATGCTTTTATCGATTTTAAGCATTTTTTAATAAAACGATGGATTTATTCAAATGATATTACCCGGAACTCCGGGAATAATTCTACTTCTCTAAGATTTCAGGATCGATATTGATGATGCCAGAAGTTAAAACTTCATCGGGACGGATTATTTTTCCACGATTTCCTTCATTCTCATCTTCCATATCAACAGCCCCATCCTGCTTGGGAAATATTAACGACCGGATGACTTCTCCATTGGTGTAAAAATACTCGACCAGATGATGATGAATCGCTTCAAACGACCAATCCGGATGATAAGCTGCTCCACCACCCGCAGGAATTCCATATCCTCGATTGTTATCCCCTACCTGCACGACTACTTTCTTTAAATAATCCCAATCGGCTGTGTCATGCACATCGATTACAGCAGGAACTAACTGAAACGTAGGAAATAAATCTTTGGGAAGCCGCTTAGTCTGCCTCCATCCACGAAGACCGAGCTGAATGGCACCAGCAGAAATCCCGATAAGCACAGCTCCATTATGATAACAATCGACAACACGCTGCTGTAATTCCGTATTCTTGAATACATTCCACCCTTTAACAGTACTTCCCCCTGCCAATAAAACCAGATCCGCAGTCCGTAAAAACGAATAATCATGAGTCGTAGGCTTGGAACGAATATGCCTGCATGTTTCTATCCCAATCTGATTCATCGCAGCAACAAAGATATCATAATACTCTGATTTATCGCCATTTGACGCACCAATATACGCAGCAGTAAGAACGCCCTCGGGCCTGTCCGGGTCCGAATCTATTATTTTTCGAATTCGATCGATGTAAAGTCCGTTTTTAGATTGCCAGAATAAAATTTGACTGTCGGCAAAAAGAAAAATAGGCTTAATGGTTCTCATTATACTAATCTCCATTTCAGTTTAACATTCTTGCATAAATTTATATTCATTTCAATATCCTATAGGGAAAAAAAAGTGAGTCAATTGTTTCTGGGAGATATGTTTCACTTGAGCAGGTATTTGATCATGTGTCGCACATACAGCCATTTTATATTGCGGATGGATTGGATACATTTTAAAACAAATATCCTTGATTCTCCGGCCTTCCACCTGCAAAATGATCTCTTGAGGAGAAAGAAAAGATATGGAAAAGGCATTTAAAGGATGGGATAATCCTTTGCCGAGAATCTTTATGTAACTCTCTTTTAACGCCCAGAGAGTGAAAAAATAATCGAATTTATCCTCTTTAGCTAATAAATCGCGATGTTCTTCCGGTGAAAAATAATTTTCGGAGATGTCCAGATCGATAGGTTGAATTTCTTCCACATCGATACCCACCGGATTTTCATCGATTGCAGTCACTACCCAGATACCCGAATGGGAAAGGTTAAACTGCACCGGATTATCTCCGATTAACTCAGGTTTCCCGTAATCATTGGTGCGAAATTGAATTTGCGAATTGGAACAAGCGATTCTCTGTATAATGGCATAACGGAGCAAGAGTTCTCCGTATAAACCTCGAAGGCGGTCTTCTTCCCTATAAAACCGCATTAACCTGTTTTTCTTCTCAAGAGGTACTAAAGAGGACAGCTTTTCAAAAAGAGAGGGAGGGAACTGTTGATCGAAATTCAACTGTATGGCATATACATCTATCATTTCACCATGTTCCCATCGTTTATTTTTTTATAATCCTGCTGATTTTTTAAGGGATTGATTGATTATCTCAAGCACGCGCGGTTGTTCTTCATAAATAAAGAAATGGCCACCATCGAAATAATGGATATTGCAATTTCCTTTTGTATGAACGCGAAAGGCCTCGACTTCTTCTTCCAAATCTTCATCCTGTCTACCGCTCATCACTGTAATATCACAATCCAGCGGGGCATCTTTCGGAGGGTGAATATAGGTTTCCGTTAAACGGAAATCACCTTTTAACAACGGTAAAAATACTTCTAATAATTCCGGGTGTTCAAAAAATTCTTTGGGTGTTCCGCCCATTTCGAGTAATTGTTCTTTAAACTGTTTATCATCCAGGTGATGAAGGCGGCGTTTTTTGTCTCTGGAGATTTGCGGAGCCGCGCGACCAGTAAAGAAACAATGAATCGGACCAGGATAATCCGCTGCTTTAATCTTATACGCCAGCTCGAAAGTAATCATACTCCCCATGCTATGACCATATAATGCATAAGGTCCTTGTTTTAATTCATCTTTGATGATATTGAAAACGTCATTGACCGCATCATCGATGGAATTATAATTAGATTCCCTCATACGCCTGCCCCGTGCGGCAAGTTCAATAGGCCGCAAATCGATAACCGGGTCCATATATTGGCGCCATTGGCTATAAGAAGCGGCAGCTCCTCCTGCAAAAGGAAAACAAAAGAGTTTTATCTTATTCATTGGATCACCTTTTATTTATTCATTCGACTTATTTGCATTTTCCATTGGCAATTTGTCTGTTTACAGGTTCCCATTAATCGGATTTCCTGAAAAATATAAAGGGTTTATTATACCATATTTTTTTATACTGTCTATCCCCAATATTTTTACCCTGAAAGGGATAGGTAAGTATTAATATCCAAAAAGGGGACAGGCAAATTTTTAAATGAGAGAAATTAATAGGATAATTTATAAGTTAAAAGGGGACAGGCAAGTTTAAATTTTAAAAAAATATTGAAAATCACTTTTAAATAAACTCATTATATCCAAATTCCTATTTGGATTTTGATCGGAAGATAAAAAAAATCACAACTGATTCATTTTCCCACTTGAAATAAAAATTTTTATCATTATAATATTTATCGGATGCAGATATTGAAGATTGATATTAATTGTTGCATTACA
>JAKAGC010000601.1 GCA_021817755.1 Acidobacteriota bacterium
AAAACGTCAAAATTTTAAAAAAATTATTTTTTTAATACTGATCCTACGTGCCAAATCACCTAGAATATTTTTACTATGGGGTTGATTTTTTTTTCTCTTTTATATATAAATATCCCTGCTTAATACTACTTATTCTGGTAAAATTTTTAGAAGGAATAGCACTTGAAAATCTGTTGGGAGAACGACATGATATTTGAAGAAAAACAATTAGTCAAAGAAAAAATGAAAAGAGAAAGTGTAATAAAACGAATATTAGGAAACAGTTCGGCAATAAAAAAAACAAGAGAACAAATAAAAATCATCGCCTCATGTGATGCCAGCGTACTAATAACAGGGGAAAGCGGAAGCGGGAAAGAACTAGCAGCTCATGCAATTCATTACCTTAGCGACAGGAGTTCATTCCCTTTTATTCCAATCAATTGTGGAGCCATACCGGAAAATCTTTTTGAAAACGAATTATTTGGACATATAAAAGGAGCTTTTACAAACGCATATGAAAACCAGGAAGGACTGGTAAAAGAAGCCCAGAACGGGACTCTTTTTCTGGATGAAATAGGTGTAATAAATCCTTATATCCAGGTTAAGTTACTTCGCCTTCTCCAGGATAAAGAATTCAAACCACTCGGTGACCCACGAGTAAAAAAAGCAGATATACGGATCATTGCAGCATCAAATAGAGAACTCCCTCGATTGGTCGAAGATGGCTCTTTTAGAGAAGACCTTTTTTTTCGTCTGAACATCGTCTCTTTACACATCCCTCCGTTAAGAGAAAGGAAAGGTGATATTCCTGAATTGATCGATTATTTTCTCAATAAATATTGTATGGAATATCATAAACCCCCAAAAAATATATCTGAAAGAGTATTAAAAGTAATGCTTGATTATTCATGGCCTGGGAATATTAGAGAACTTGAAAATAAAATCCAGCATTTAATAGTGATGACCGAAGGGAATGAAATCACCTACAATGATCTTCCTGATTTTTCTCAACAATCTCTCTCTCCCATACAACGTATTACAGAGATAGAAAGCTTTAAAAAAGCCAAACAAAAAAATATTGACGAATTTGAGCGAAGCTACTTGACCTTATTAATGCAGGAATACAAAGGGGATGTGGTCAATGCTGCCAGGAAAGCGGGAAAAAGCCGAACTGCATTATGGAACCTTCTTTCAAAGCATCGCCTTCATCCACGAACCTTCCAAGACGATTAAAAAAGTGAATTCCGATTGAGATTCCAACAGAGACGGGATAACAAAAGAGTCGCATCAGAATCACATTTTTAAATATTTTAGAAAAAACCGAAAATTGGAGATAATCTGGAAGGCCTTGTTACATGGCGGTTGGAGTAACAAAAAATAGTGATTTGATATATAAAGTCTCGGACTCACTTGAACTATTGGAGAAAAAATGGAAATTTCAATCGTAAGAAATCCATCAGGAATACCTTATAGCAGATTAAGGGCCATCAAGAATGCCATTAAAACCGGAGAAAAAAGCTAAGTTAAATAAAAATTTGAACAAAACACTTGCTTTTATTTCCGTTTCATATTAAAATATAGCTTCTCCAAAAAAGGAGAGGTGTCCGAGTGGTTGAAGGAGCACGCTTGGAAAGCGTGTGTACTGGGAACGGTACCGTGGGTTCGAATCCCACCCTCTCCGTTTTTTTACTATTTATAGCCGATGATACACACTAATAACGATTATTCCAATTGCAATACTTGGTCCGGGAGCCTGACAATGAAGAACTGTGAACTTTGTCAGGGTCGAAAGGCAGCAGCAATAAGCAGACCTCTTTATGTGTTCAGGATTTCCCGGGCCTTTTTTAAAATAGATCGACAATGTATCTTGCGTTAGCACGGAAATACAGACCCCAAAAATTCGCCGACCTGATCGGTCAACCTCACATTACTCAAACTCTTCAAAATGCAATCTCTATGAATAAACTTTATCCGGGACTAATTTTTTCCGGGATGAAGGGAGTAGGCAAAACATCGGCTGCCCGTATCTTATCAAAAGCTCTTAATTGTGAGAAAGGACCTGCTACAGAACCTTGTAATGAATGCGCTTTTTGCACTGAAATTACAGAAGACAAATCTCCAGACTATATAGAAATAGATGGTGCCTCAAATAACGGGGTTGAAGAAGTTAGGAGCTTAAAAGAACGAGTAAAATACAAACCACTCAAAAATCGTTTTCGTATCGTCGTTATAGATGAAGTACATATGCTCTCCAATTCCGCCTGGAATGCTCTTCTTAAAACGATAGAAGAACCACCCGAACACACCTATTTTATTATGGCCACAACAGATTTTCACAAAATCCCGGCCACTATTGTTTCCAGGTGTCAACATTTTGAATTTAAACGCATTCCTCTTGAAGTTATTAAAACTCTACTCCGAGAAATATGTATCAAAGAAAATATTACTATTACGGATTACTCTCTTTATCTGATTGCCAAATCTTCGGAAGGAGGATTGAGAGATGCCAAAAAGATTCTGGATCAAGCGATCGCATTATCCAATGGGGATGTTGATGATCAAAGTGTAATCGATATCCTCGGAGTTATAGATGAAGAAATCTTCATCGAATTAACTCGCGATATCTTTTCCAAAAATCGTCAGGGGATTATTGAAAAGATTCATACTCTGGCAGAAAGGGGTATGGATTTACGTTTTTTTTATAATGAATATTTAAAATTCTTTCGTGATCTACTGGTATTAAAATCATTGGGAGAGTCAGAAAAGCTTCATAATTTAAACCCAGAGAATATCCCGGTATTAAAAGATATTTTAAAAAATGTACGAGACATCGAATTGCTTCGATACTTCAATGCAGCTAAAGACCTGGAAATGTCGATTAAAAATACTGAAAACCCAAGGATCATTCTTGAATATCTCTTCTTGAAACTTTCATATTTCCCTTCTTTATTATCAATAGAAGAATTAATCGAAAAAACCAGATCTGGGGATATTGCGCCTTTGTCGGTTCCTCGAGTAATGGATATACCCCCGCTAGGAGATGATGCAAGTACTGCTTCCATGTTTACAGAAAATGATGGATTTACAGGGACCCGAGAGGATAAACCGGATATCGTTACCCATCTTCTGGAAATTTTAAAAAAAGAAAAACCGCGTTTGGCTGCTAACCTCGCCTCAGCTTCGGTCTCGATGACCGATAACAAAATGGTAATCAAATTTCCACCGACAATGGAATTTGCATATCGAAATACAGAAGAGCACATCGACGAAATAAAAGACTTGTTTATGCGCACAACAAAACAAAACGTTGAGATAAATACCTTTATAGATAAAGCAGAGGCAGATGCAGAAGAAGCCCGACTCAAACAAATAGAAAACGATCCCAAAATTACAGGGCTTGCCGGTCGATTGCAATCTAAAATGATATCCGTAAAGAAAATATAAACGTTGAACTAAAAGGAGGATCATATGGCAAAAATACCCAACATGAACCAATTAATGAAAATGGCACAGGATCTGTCACGGAAAATGGAAGAACAAATGGACTCCATCGAAGTCGAAGGCAACGCCGG
>JAKAGC010000602.1 GCA_021817755.1 Acidobacteriota bacterium
ATATTGATTGATATATTCACCACCTTTATATTTCTCAAGCATACTGACCTGGGTTGGGAACCGTATTCCATTATGGAATTCATTAAATTCTGTTTCAAGGGTAAAGTACAATTTGGTATGGAGTTTTCGGGCGAACTCTTTCAATTTATCGTATCCTTTAATAGACTTCGGATCAGCTGCGATTTTTACAATAGAATAATCTGTGGGATCGATCCATACCTCTCCATAAACAGTGGATATTTCTTCAGCAACTTTGGGTTTTGCTTCAATTACTATGACTTGTTTTCCATTCCATTTATCGTATTTTGAAAAAGAATAATTGTATAATGATTGCCTTCCTTTATCCAGTAATGTAACAGGTGCAAAAATAGCTTTTTCCGAGAAAAAAGCAGTCGGTTCAATTACAACATGTCTTTCAACAGGCACATTGTCCCTGGATGAAATAAATTGGCGTTCTTCTTTTACATCCTTTCCGGTTTTTATCAAACGATATCCAAAAACATATTTCTTTACATTTGTAAAAGGGGTATTTCGAATGGAATCAAGCGCCCGAACTGTTCCTTTTTTCATATCTTCTAAAGAGATATCGGCTTGTTCATTTTCAGCAGCAGTTAAAGGGATCTTGGTTTCAGCAATATCTTCAACACAGTAGAAATGGAATGCTGAGTTTTTTAATTTTTCACAATATTGAGCCGTTCCATTTAAAATATCCTTTAATTCATTCTCTGATATTTTCCCTTTTTTTTCGGATTTATTTTTCTCATTAATTGTTTGTGCAAGCGTCTCGGCTTCTGCGGTGATCTCGGGATCTTCATCGAAAAGTATCAGACCATGAGCACGTGCTTCTTCTGCTTCGCCATTGAAATAAACAAAATAAGCCTTCAATTCACCTGTCTCCTCTCCCTTATTTTTCAATGTATCTGCAGGAGGATTCTTAAAAAGAATATCCATTTTATTTTTTTGAGGAATGATTGTTTCTTTTTCGAGGCTAACGATGTCGTTTTTATCCTTTACCCAGAATTTATAAATGTCAATGTTTTTCTTTAAAAAGCTTTTGGGTATGCGAACAGAAAAATTTGCTTTATCTTTTTCTTCATCGGCATTATCCACCACAGCATCAAAAACTTTAACACGTTCGGTAATGCCCTGGCTTCCCTGAATAACATTTAATGCAAGTATTTCTCGTTCCGTCGGATTCATTTCCATATATTTCTTCCGTTTTTCCAAAAACCGCATGGAGATTACAGATATATCTTTTCGCTTGGATTTAATCTCCAATTCTTTCGATCCTCCGCCAGAATCAGGTAACCCTGGGAAAGATATTTCATAATATCCACGGTTTATAGAAGAAATTTGTTTAACGACATCACCCTTTACGCCATCGAGGTATTTGGCGCCACTTTGCTGTGCAAGTAATCTGAGCGATTGATCTCCGGATGTTTCTGCATTGGGATCTTTCGACGTATCATAGGGATTAATAATGAATAAAGTCGCCCCGCTACGTGCGAGTTCTTTACCAATATCATCAAAAATAGAACGAAACATAGATAAGCTCCCGGGAATCGCTTTTCGTATCGTAAGAGGAATTCCTTCCGAGAAGAAATATACGATTTTCTTTTCCTGGAAAGATGTCAAATAAAGAGAAAGTGACTGAAATGAGCGTACGAGGCCCATCATTTTCCGTTGGTAGTATTGGGCGACTTGTGCTTTGATACCGAGTATTATTTCTGATTCGCTTTCACCACTATCAGTTATTTCTTGAGCCTTTGAATCGGTAATTTGAATTGATACTTTTGAACTGGTATTTTGATCTAACCCTTTTTTTTCGGATAGAGCGTCCATATTAATGAAATTCTCATAATCCAATTCCCGAGAGTTATGCGCTGGGTGTAGTTTTTTTAAATCGATTACAGGGAGCCGGACTTTATCATTGATGATTTCTCCTGCATAAATTAAACCACTGAATGCATCCACACTTAAGCATACAAAACGTGTCCCTTTGGGTGAGTCGAAAATTATATGTTCTGCCAATACCTTGGTTTTTAAAACAAATGATTCGCTAGCCATAGCATTATCAAAAAGAAGAAAGACGACATTCTGATTTTTGGGAGATGGGAGTTCCGATTCCTGCTTTTGGGCCTCCTGGGTTTGTGTTACAACCAGGGAACGTCTATTGAGAATGTAGTTATCAATTTTTTTCCCATTGATCATTACATCGATATCACTCTCTTTTATATCTTCTACCGGATTTCCATCTTTATCGAGGAAAAATACCGGGACAAGCCACCAATCAACACTCACAGATTCAACAAGTTTTGCTTGCGTTTCCTGAGAGGATAATTTAATACCGGAAATACAAAGAGTTAATGCGATCATTAAAATTATTAAAATCTTCATTAAAAACCTCCTTTAAATGAAGGTAGAAATAGTCTATAGATAATATACGGATTTATCTCCAGATTACGGAAAAACGAATATTATATTAAATTTTTTACATTTAAAGATCAGTAGTGTCCTCTAAACCGATTAAACCTCAAGCAATATTCTTTGTTCGCAAGGTTCGCGGGTTTTAAATTTAATATAAGCCAACAAAAGATAATATATTAATGCAATCCATATCTGAGTAAGAACAGCGTTCTCTGAAGTTCCCAGGAAGGTTTCAATCTTTAAATTTTGATTGATCCATCTAAAAAGAGATTTAATCATTTTCAATTAATAATTTATGCTCTATGGAAATAGACACTCATTTGACCTTTTATCCAAAGACAGTTCCTGATTAATTATTCTCAACAGATACAGAAGTCTCGACTGCAAAGAATTGGTAATCTTTATAGAGAAAGACAGTTCTGGTTCTTTCCCACCCTTGATGCCCACGATATTGATTGATATATTCACCACCTTTATATTTCTCAAGCATACTGACCTGGGTTGGGAACCGTATTCCATTATGGAATTCATTAAATTCTGTTTCAAGAGTAAAGTACAATTTGGTATGGAGTTTTCGGGCGAGTTCTTTTAATTTATCGTATCCTTTAATCGACTGTGGATCAGCTGCGATTTTTACAATAGAATAATCTGTGGGATCGATCCATACCTCTCCATAAACAGTGGATATTTCTTCAGCAACTTTGGGTTTTGCCTCAATTACTATGACTTGCTTTCCATTCCATTTATCGTGTCGCAAAAAAGAATAATTGTATAGTGATTGCCTTCCTTTATCCAGTAATGTAACAGGTGCAAAAATAGCTTTTTCCGAGAAAAATGCAGTCGGTTCAATTACAACATGTCTTTCAACAGGCACATTGTCCCTGGATGAAATAAATTGGCGTTCTTCTTTTACATCCTTTCCGGTTTTTATCAAACGATATCCAAAAATATATTTTTTTACATTTGTAAAAGGGGTATTTCGAATGGAATCAAGCGCCCGAACTGTTCCTTTCTTCATATCTTCTAATGAAATATCGGCCTGTTCATCTTCAGCAGCAGTTAAAGGGATCTTAGTTTCCGCAATATCTTCAACACAATAAAAATGGAACGCAGAGTTTTT
>JAKAGC010000021.1 GCA_021817755.1 Acidobacteriota bacterium
TCCGATCTGATTTTCAGGCGAATGGTCGAGAGGCTCTTTCCCTTATGATATGGAGCCTACTTTTTCCACTCCCTCCGCAATGACAATGGAGACGGTTCATATACCGGAAAAACTCCAGGAAAAATTAATGGATTTAAGTAAGAAATCCGATGTAAAATTACATATGATTCTTACAACCGGATTATTTATTCTATTAAATAAATATTCCGGTCAAAATGATATCGTTATCGGTTCTCCTATTTTAAAGCAAGAAGTCGAAAGTACTTTCATTAATACCATTCTTCCTTTCAAGGAAAAAATTATTGAAACCGACAATTTTAAAGAACTATTACTGCGGGTCAGGGATACAATTATCAAAGCGAATGAAAATCAAAATTACCCCATGGAAATCGTAATAAAACGATTAAATCTATCCAGAAACAGAGGGGGTTATCCTTTATTCGATGTGGCGGTTATCCTGGAAAATCTTCACAGGAAAGATTACCTGGATGGAATCGATTATAACCTTTTATTCTCGTTCAACAGGAATGAGGATAAGCTTGATGGATTCGTCGAATACAATAGGGTTTATTTTGAATCAGAATCCATTCAACGAATTATAAAACATTTCATGCATGTGATGGATACGGCTCTGGGGGATGTCAACCGGCAATTATCTTCGATCGATCTGATTACTTCTGAAGAACGAGAAATGGTATTGACTAAGTTCAATTCGGCATCTCCGGGTTTTTCGATATCAGAATTCGATACTGTCCACCGGTTATTTGAAAAACAGGTAGCAGATACACCGGATAAGGTTGCACTATTTGGGGTTGCGAATGAAGTCCAGTGCACTTATAGAGAATTGAATCTACGAGCAAACCGTCTGGCACGTAAATTGAATTCCATGGGAGTAGGTCCGGATTCCATTGTTGCGATAATGGTGGAAGCTTCTATCGAAATGATTGTGGGTTTAATGGGTATTTTAAAAGCAGGTGGGGCTTATCTTCCTATTGCTCCGGGCTATCCTGGGGAACGTATCGGGTTTATGATTAAGGATAGTGCTGCATCCGTTTTAATTACCATGCATTACTTACAGGAAAAAACCGATGTTTCGATCCCGACGGTTTTTATCGAGGATGTAGTAAATCCGGGTTCCATCTCATCTGAGGATGAATTCTATATGTCTGAGATGGAAATTAAAGCTGAGAATCTTGCTTATGTAATTTATACTTCTGGTACGACAGGGAAACCGAAAGGAGTCCTGGTGGAACACAGGCAGGTGGTATCCTATATGGGCACATTCTACCGCGAATTCGATTGGGGATCTGATACGGCTGTTATCCAGCTGGCATCTTTTACCTTTGATGTGTTTGTGGAAGAGGTATTTCCTATCCTCTTAAGAGGAGGGAAGGTTGTGATACCGGATGCAGCACAAATTCTCGATATCGATTCCCTTTCGCGACGTATTGCTATGCACCGCATCAATGTAATCGATTGCACTCCACTGCTTCTAAAAGAATTTAACCGATACCAAACCGAACCGGAAACGGCTTCATTGAACCGGTTATCGAGTATTCATACATTTATCAGCGGTGGTGATGTCTTGAAACGGGATTATATCGATAAACTGCTGGATGTAGGAAATGTTTACAATACATATGGCCCGACGGAAAGTACGGTATGCGCTACTTATTATCCATGCCCGAAAACAGGGGGCAATTTTATTCCAATTGGGAAACCGATCTCCAATTATTCGGTTTACATACTGGATCCGCGTTTGAATCTTGCTCCTATCGGAATAAATGGTGAAATATGTATTTCGGGTGCGGGTATTACCCGGGGGTATCTGAACCGTCCGGAACTTACCCACGAGAAATACATTTTTGATCCCTTTCAACAGGGTCTACGAATTTATAAGACAGGAGATCTGGGACGATGGCTTCCTGAGGGAGCTATCGAATTCACGGGAAGAGTCGATCACCAGGTAAAAATTCGCGGATTCCGTATCGAATTAGGAGAAATCGAACGGCACCTGTTAACTCATGAGAAAATTAAAGATGTTGTGGTTATTGACCGTTCTTTTTCGGGTTCGGCTACTGAGAAAGCATCTGAAGAACGTTTCTTATGTGCTTTTATCGTTTCGGAAAAGGAAATCCCTTTTGCTGAATTAAAGGAATTTCTGGCTAAAAAAGTTCCGGATTATATGATTCCTGCATTCTTTATTAACATTGAAACGATTCCGGTTACTTCGAATGGGAAAGTGGATCGTCAGGCGTTGCAACGAATCGAAATAACCCGCTCTCAATCGATGTCTATTTATGAACCTCCGAAAACTTTTATGGAAAAAAATATCGCTTCGATATGGAGCGATTTGCTGAAAATCGACCGTGTAAGTGTTCATGATAATTTCTTTAACCTTGGTGGGAATTCGATGACATTGATTGAATTGGCGAATAAGATAAAACGCCGTTTGGGAAAAGAGATACCTGTGGTCAAATTGTTCCAGTTAACGACTATCCGTGATATTGCAGGATATTTCGGAACTGAAGATGAAAATGCCGATCGGCAGCTTGTCCTTTTGAGTCCGGGCAATAAAGAGATCGTCCCGTTATTTTTAATCCATGACGGATCCGGAGAAGTTGACGGGTATGTGGATTTTTGTAAGTATATCGATTGCGATATTCCTATATGGGGGATCCGGTTCGAGGAGCTTCAAAACGGTTCACCGTTTAACCGGAGCATCGAAGAAATCGCCGTCTCATATATCGAAAAGATAAAAACTATTTGTCCTTCTGGTTCCAGTTACCGGATTGCGGGATGGAGCATCGGGGGGA
Organism: Acidobacteriota bacterium; assembly: GCA_021817755.1. Classification (GTDB taxonomy): domain Bacteria; phylum Acidobacteriota; class Aminicenantia; order UBA2199; family UBA2199; genus JAKAGC01. Next base: position 2,817 of record JAKAGC010000021.1, read on the forward strand.
CGATTGCTTTTGAAATTGTCCGGCAATTGGAAATGGCAAATGAAAATGTGGTTTTTCTTGGGTTGATCGATACATACGCCTCAGATCTTGAATTAGCGGAAGCAACGGTTCCATTTACCAATGAAACGGAATGGAATTTGATCTCACGTATCCCTGATGATGGATTGATTACTAAAGTAGAATCGTTTAAACATTCGATTGAAAAGATGTGGGGTGAAACAATCGAATACCTTGAGAAAATTGAAAATGGAAATCAAAAAGTGGTTCAGTTGTTTTCCGAGAATTTTCTACGGCGAATCCCGACAGCCAAACAAAACAGTGCGGGAGAATTTGTGGGATATATTAATCTGTTAAGAACCCTGGATAATTCCAGGAATAAATATATACCGTTGGGAAAAATCGGAGCACAGGTTCATTTTTTTAAAGCTGCAAAATCAGTGGAATTAAAAATTGAAAAATGGGCACCTCACTGTGAGCAGCAGATAAAAGTATTTGAAATCCCGGGAGATCATTATTCGATTTTTAAAACTCCCATCGTCGAATCATTCGCAGGGATTTTCAAAGATAATTTATTAAACGTATAAGTGTTTGGAGGATAAGATATGAATACTAAATTGTTCACCTTAACAATCGTTTCACTTGTGATCTTTTTAATGATAGGAGGCGACCTGACCGGGGGAGTAAAATCAGATGAAAATATGATCCTGGTTAAAGGAGGTACTTTTAAAATGGGAAGTACCGATCTTGGACCGAATGATGATGAACCGATCCATGACGTCAGGTTGAATAGTTTTTTAATTGGGAAGTGTGAAGTATCCCAGAAACAATGGAAAGCAGTAATGGGAAATAGTCCATCGTTATTTGTAGGAGAAGATTTACCTGTTGAAAATGTAAATTATTATGACGCAGTGGAATATTGTAATAAGCGTAGTCAGCAGGAGGGATTAACACCCTGTTATACGGGCACGGGAGATGCAATCGTTTGTAATTTTGAGGCAGACGGATACCGGTTGCCTACGGAAGCAGAGTGGGAATTTGCGGCTCGTGGAGGAAACAAATCAGCCAATTATGTATACAGCGGTAGCAATATTCCGGAGGAAGTGGCCTGGTTTGAGCTGAATTCAGGATTGAAGACAAACCCGGTAGGAAAAAAGAAATCGAATGAACTTGGTATCTATGATATGAGCGGCAATATCTGGGAGTGGTGTGAAGATTGGTATGATGAAAATTACTACAAAACCAGTCCGGTCGATAACCCTCACGGACCTGAGAAGGGAAAACTGCGTTCTTATAGAGGCGGCGGTGGAAATGGACGTCCTTTCTTTTTAAGAACAACGGCCCGGTTTAATCTTCCTTCGGGTCACGGACGCTTCGATATGGGATTCCGTGTCGTTAGAAAACCGGCAGAAAAGATTCCTGAAGATTTGGTAATGGTAGAGGGTGGTACATTTAAAATGGGAACTTCAAACGGAGGAAATGGCGAACGGATTATTCATCCGGTAACTGTAAAAGATTTTTATATCGCCCAATTTGAAGTCACCCAGGAAGAATGGAACCGGTTAATGCCATTTGATCCCGCAGCGATACTGGGTGCAAAGTGTCCGGTGGATAATGTGACATGGCTGGATGTGGTTGAATATTGTAATAGATTGAGTTTGAAAGAAGGATTTACGCCTTGTTATAAAATAGATGGGCTCAAGGTTACCTGTAATTTTGATGCTAATGGCTACCGTTTACCTACTGAAGCGGAATGGGAATATGCATATCGCGGAGGAGCCCAATCCGGTAATTTTACTTTCAGTGGTAGTAACAATGCAGATGAAGTCGGATTTTATGAGAAGAATTCGGGTTATTTACCGCAGGCAGTGGGACAGAAAAAGCCGAATGAACTGGGTATTCGCGATATGACCGGCAGTGTCCGGGAATTTTGCTGGGACTGGTTCGATAGGGAATATTATTTAAATAGTCCCTCGGATAATCCCAAAGGTCCTGCCAATGGTATATACCGAGTTGTAAGAGGTGGTAGTATTTATGATCCGGAGCTGATACTTCATTATGCATACCGTGAACCGTGGAAACCTTTTAGAGGGCGTACGGGAATCGGGTTTCGTGTTGTCAGAACCGCAAAATAATTAATATAACTTTTTAATAGAAAACTTTCGAAGTGTGGGTCAATAATATAGGGCGGCGTATAGCCGCCTTCTGCCTTTTGAGGCATAACAGCGATACTATCTACTTTTATCGCTATTGGTCTATGTGTGTTTTTGTGAGTGGAGTATACCTATGGAAAAATATGAGGACTATAAATATAGAAATAAATATTCAAATACCAAACAAATACAGGTTCTTTTCAAAGAACAAGTGGAGAAAACCCCGGACGGGATTGCCGTTGTAAATTTTACCTCGCGAAAAAAATTTACGCAGCTTACCTATGGTGAGCTGGATAATTTGTCCGGGCACATGGCCTTTTATCTCCAAAAGCTTGGAGTAAAGGAAGGCGATATGGTGGGGATAATGGTGGATCGCTCCATCGAGATGATTATGGGAATCCTAGGGATTCTTAAAACGGGGAGCGCTTATGTTCCATTAAATCCGAAAGCACCATCTAACCGAAATCTCTACATTTTAAATGAATGCCGGGTAGAGATTCTGCTTACCATTCGCTCTATATACGAAAAAGGGGACTCTTTTTTTAATGGGAAAATACTGTTTCTGGATGAGTTGTTGGAAGAGTTTATGTTTGGGGGGAAAGCGGAACAGGTATTATGTTCAACTGATCCGGGTTTATTCGCTTACGTAATTTTTACTTCTGGCTCTACTGGAAATCCGAAAGGTGTGCCGATTACTCATTCAAATCTATCGCCATTGTTGCATTGGGGATATGATGTAATGGGTATTGGAGTTGAAGATAGAACCCTTCAAAATTTATCCTATTATTTCGATTGGTCGGTATGGGAAATATTTATTACCTTAACATCTGGTGCATCACTCTATTTGGTTCCTGATGAGATGTTAATCGATCCGGAAGTTATTATCGATTTCATCGAGAAGAACCGGATATCGGTGCTTCATGTTACGCCTACACAATACCGGTATTATACGGGAGCAGGGAAAATTTTGAATACGATGCGGTACCTAAGTATCGGTGCAGAGAAATTTACGCCGGAGTTACTGGAACGGAGTATCACGTCGGTTACTCCCGAGTGCCGTATTTTTAATATGTACGGCCCGACTGAAGCAACGATCATGTCGGCTGTGTTCGAATACATACCTGAACAATACTCACGTTATGAGGGTATATCGAGTGTACCGATCGGAATACCTTGCGGGAATACCTTATTATGGGTATTGGATGAAAATAAGAATCCATGCCCGGATGGGGAATGGGGTGAGCTATATATAGAAGGAGACTGCGTATCGGAAGGGTATCTAAACAACCCTGAATTAACAGCAGATACTTTTATTGATTTTGATATGCAGGGGCTCTTTTTGAAAAAACCGCCCCTGCACCTGGCAAAAACTTCTGATGAAAATGAATTAATAGAAAGTTTTAAGGGGGTACAAGGGGGCATTTTCCAAAAAACCGACCTGTCCGCCGGAGGCATAAATAAAAAACCGATATACAAAACGGGTGACCGGGTTCGCCGTCTTCCGGATGGGAATATCGAATATCTGGAACGCATCGATTTACAGGTGAAGATAAGAGGGTTCAGGATTGAGTTAGGGGAGATCGAGAGCCGGATGCTGAATTTTCCTGGGGTGCGTGAAGCAGTGGTATCTGTTCGGGAGAGTCATGCAGATGAAAAGTATTTGTGCGGATATATCGTTTGGGATACTGATTCACGGCAGGAAAATTGGGAAGATGGGTTAAAGAACTTTCTACTTGAGGGACTACCGGAGTACATGGTTCCTGCGTATTTTGTGGAGATAGAAAAAATCCCGTTGAATCCGAACGGGAAAATAGATATGAAAGCGTTACCGGAGCCTGGTATAAAAGGAAGGGAGCGAGAATATGTAGCCCCATCCGATGAAGTGGAAGAGGGGATGGTTGAGATATGGGAGCATGTACTGGGCATCGACAAAAGTGATATTGGAATTAATGATGATTTTTTTGAAGTGGGAGGTCATTCGTTACGTGCAGCAGTGCTTGTAACTGAGGTTCACCGTCGTTTCGGTGTGCGATTCGGGATTACTCAAATCTTTGAGAATCCGACAGTAGAGGAGTTGGCTGGCCTTGTAAAAGAAAGCGTAAGCGATGAATACCGGGATATAGAACGGGTGGAAGACGGGGAGTATTATGCATTATCCCCGTCTCAAATGAGAATGTATATTGTCGACCGAATGGGGGAGCGTGGCACAGCTTATAATATTACAATGTTGTGGCGGGTTACAGGATATCTCGATTGGGAGAAGTTGCAAAAGGTTTTGAGGCAACTGGTTCAGCGACACGAGAGTATGCGTACCACTTTTGAAATGGTGGATGATGTCCCTGTGCAGAAAGTTCATGCTCCATTTGAACCTGTTATCGAGAGATATGAGCTTGATGAGAATATTAAAACCCGAATCGGTAATAAAGTGCATTATTCGGAGTTTTTGATTCCTTCATTTATACGGCCTTATGATCTGGAAAAATTACCTTTATTTCGTGTGGCTATTGTACATGAAAAGAGCGGGAATGAATGGATAATAATGGATATCCATCATATTGTATCGGATGGGACTTCGATAGAGATCATCCGCAGAGAAATTGAAGCGTTGTACAGGGGAGAATTGCTTGAGGAAAATCCGGTTCAATTTCGAGATTATGCTGCATGGTTAGATAGTGAGACTGAAATCAAGAGGAGAGAACGGGAAGAAAAATACTGGTTGGACATGTTTAAAGGAGAGCTTCCGGTTCTTAATATTCCACTGGATTATCCGCGTGGAACTTATAGTGGGGATAATGGGAACAGTATAGGGTTTGAAATTCCAGATGGGATTTTCGATCAATTAAAACGAGTTTGTGAGAAGGAAAATGTAACCCTATTTATGCTTTTATTGGGTGCTTACGGGATATTTTTGAGCCGGTTGGGAGGTGGTGCGGAAGATATGGTTATCGGGACACCTTCGGCAGGTCGCACACATCCGCAAGCATCGAATTTAATAGGTATGTTTATCGATACGCTTGCATTTCGAATTGGAGTTAAGGGTTCTCAATCATTATCGGATTATTTAAAAGAATTAAAAGGTATAACCTTAAAAGGTTTTGAAAACCAGGAATACCCATTCGAATCTCTTGTGGATAAACTGGGAGTTGAAAGGGAATATGACCGGAACCCTTTATTTGATGTGGTATTTGCTCATCAAAATATGGAGATACGGAAGAGCGATGGGGATGAATTTCGACTGGAACCGTTTTTATACCAGGGTGACCGTTCGAGGTCCGATTTGATCTTGTTTTCGGAAGAGGTCAACGATGGGCTCTATATGTTTTTTGAATACCGGACGGGTTTATTTAAAGAATGGGGAATCCATAAATTCATCAATTACTATTTAAACGTATTGAAGATTATTGGGGAAAAAGAAAATCTACGTTTGAGCGAAGTGGATATCATGGGGGAAGATGACCGGAAGCAGATATTGGAAATCTTTAATGGGTTCGAAGAAGATTACATTGGAGATAAAACGGTTTACGGTTTATTTGAAGAGGCAGTCCAACGTGGACCGCATCATACAGCGATTATCTGTTCTACGAATGGATTCTCCAAGGAAAACCATATTACCTATTTGGAATTAGAAACGGGTGCAAGGAAGTTTGCATCTCTTTTAAGAGAAAAGGGTATAAAACGGGGTGATTTTATTGGGATGAAAATGGAACGCTCAGTAGAAATGATGGTGAGTATACTGGGTATATGGAGGGCAGGATGCGCTTATGTTCCAATGAATCCGAAAAACCCGGATGAACGTACTGTTTTTATTATGGAAGAGAGTGGAGCAAAGCTTCTTGTAGATGAACTCTTTTGGGAAGAAGAAAAATCGAATTTTAAGGAGGCATCAGCCATCAGGAAAAACACAGGAGGGGCTGTACTGTCTTCTATTGCATATATTATCTATACATCGGGTTCTACTGGAAATCCGAAAGGTGTACCGATTACTCATTCTAATCTTTGCCCATTACTCCAATGGGGTTATGTACACATGCCTATTGGGAGTGGGAACCGAACGGTACAAAATTTGTCTTACTTTTTCGATTGGTCTGTCTGGGAAATGTTTATTACTCTTACTTCGGGTGCAACTTTATGTATTACATTTGAAGATATCTTGTTAAACCCGGTATCCATGATTTCATATTTGAATTCCCGGGATGTCGATGTACTTCATATTACACCAACGCAGTACCAGGGACTTATTGGTGCGGATAGGGAGTTGGGAGATAACGACATTCGTTTAAAGACATTAAATTATCTGGCAATTGGAGCAGAGAAACTGACACTGGATGTTGTTAAACGAAGTAAGGGAGAAATCCGCGATGGGTGCCGTGTTTATAATATGTACGGGCCTACGGAAGCAACGATTATGGCAGCAGTATTAGAGATAGATACTGCAAAATTACCTGAATATGAATTATTAACGAGTGTTCCAATCGGTGTACCTATATCGAATAACCGTCTCTTCATCGTTGACCGTTACATGAATCTATGCCCTGTAAAGGTAGTTGGTGAGCTTTTGATCGGAGGCTCAGGAGTGGGACAAGGTTATTTGAATAACCCGGAATTAACAGCGGAGAAATTTATTGGATTTGATATGCAGGGGCTCTTTTTGAAAAAACCGCCCCTGCACCGGGCAAAAACTTCTGATAATTTTGTACAGTTGGATTGGTCCCTGAACCGGGAAAAAACTTCTGATAAAAATGATATAACAGAAAGTTTTAAGGGGGTACAGGGGGGCGTTTTACAAAAAGCCCCACTGTCCGCAGAAGAAATTAATAAAAACACATTCTATAAAACGGGTGATTTGGCGCGTTGGCTTGAGGATGGGGAGATCGAGTTCCTGGGCCGGCAAGACCACCAGGTTAAGATCAGGGGCTACCGGATCGAACTAGGAGAAATCGAAAACAAAATTCTGGAATCGGATGGAGTGAAATCGGTTGTTGTAACTGTTAGAGGCACGGACATTCTTTGTGCTTATGTAGTAGCTAGTGCAATGGTGGAGAATGAAGAGGAGTTTATAAAGGAATTACGGGAATTCGTTTCACTTCGAATTCCAGGGTACATGATACCTTCCTTTTTTGTTTTAATCGATGAACTTCCATTAAATCCGAATGGAAAAGTGGATATGAAAGCTTTACCTGATCCGGGGACATTGAAGAGGCAGACGGGTTATACTGCTCCACAAAATGATATCCAACGGAAGTTAGCTTTATTATGGGCCTCTGTACTTCAAGTGGAGGCACAGTCGATAGGCATCGATGACAATTTTTTCGATATTGGGGGCCATTCGCTTAAAGGAACTGGATTACTTTCAAAAATTCACAAAGAATTCGAGGTAAGACTGAAACTTTCGGAACTGTTTCGTTATAACAGTATCCGGGCTCTGGATAATCATCTTAGAAATCTTGGAGTTTCATTAAATACAGAGAAACTTGTAGAAATAAAAGAATCATTTATCTCGCTTGAAATTGGGGAAGAGAAAGAATACTATGCTCTTTCACTTGCACAAAAGCGGCTGTATATTCTGGATCGTGTGGAAAATCAAAGTACGGGGTATAATATTCCTTCAATATTTGAGTTGACTGATGAACCTGATCCGAAGAAATTAGAACATGTTTTTAACATATTGATTCAACGGCATGGGAGTCTCCGTACTTCCTTTATATTAGTGGATGACGAACCTATCCAACGGGTGCATGCGCCTGGATTTGTGGAATTTAAGATAGAGATAATTAAAAAGAGTGGGCATGAATCACTGGAAGAGATGGTATATTCATGTATTAGACCATTCGATCTATTCTCAGCTCCTTTGATGCGTGTCGTTTTGATTTATAGGGAAGATGAGCTACCGTTATTAATTATGGATTTCCATCATATCATTTTTGATGGGGTATCGATGGGGATTTTCCTATCTGAATTTGAACAATTATACAAAGAACCGGGAGTGATTCTTCCAATTATAAAGAATGGGTACACAGATTATGCATCGTGGCAGCAGCAGGATAGCTGGAACGGGATAATGAGCAAATGTGAAGGATTTTGGCTTCAGGAATTTGCGGAAGAGATACCTGTATTGGATTTGCCTCTTGATTTTTCCCGGCCTGCTGTACAAAGTTTTGAAGGTAATACGGTTGAAACAATAATCGGAGCTAAAGAGACACTGGAATTGGTTGAGTTGGTAAAAGAAAAGGAAACAACTCTGTTTATATTTTTGCTTGCTGTTTTTAATGTCTGGTTGATGAAATTATCAGGCCAAGAAGATATGGTTATGGGAACAGCGACAGCAGGAAGAACTCATTCGGACCTGGATGATATAATCGGTATGTTTGTCAATACACTTGCGATCCGGAATTTCCCAGCGGGTTCACAAAGTTTTGAAGAATTTTTAGCAAGAGTTAAAACCAAAACGTTGAATGCTTTTGAAAACCAGGAGTACCCGTTCGAAATGTTGGTGGAGAAAGTCTCAGTAGGAAGAGATGCGGGTAGAAATCCATTATTCGATGTGATGTTTTCGCTTCAAAATATGGAAATGGGAAGAGATGAAAAAGGGAAGCGTTTATTGGTTCCTATTGAGTTTAAAAGTAATATTTCCAAATTCGATCTTCGGATTGCGGGTATTGAATCGGAAGGCAAAATTTTATTATATTTTGAATATGGGGTACGGCTTTTTAAAGTAGAGACAATTCAACGGTTTATTTCTTATTTCCATAATATACTGTTAAGAGTAATGGAGAATCCGGGTATATTATTATCGGAATTGGAAATTATCTCCAGGGAAGAGAAAGAGCTTTTATTGGAACAGCTTAATAATACAGGGGTGGATTTTCCGCGAGAAAAGACAATTTTTCAATTGTTTGAAGAGCAGGTAGAGCGTACACCTGATAGAGTCGCACTGGTCGGTAAATCGGGATTTGAAGAATCTGAGTACAAAGGCGAAACGCTGCACATGACTTTTCGTGAGCTCCGTACTCGCGCGCAGGATATTGCTGCTATGCTGAGAGAAAACGGGGTTTCCCGGGATATGATGGTAGGGTTGATGATTCAACGTTCGATGGAGATGATTGTGGGTATCCTGGGAATATTAAATGGGGGTGGGGCATATTTACCGATCGATCCGGATTATCCTCCTCAACGTGTACGATATTTACTTGAAGACAGCGGGGCTACTCTTCTTCTGGCATCGGAACAAGCAGCGTCCCGTTTTGAAGATATAGTGGGAAAAACTGTTATTACGGATTATTCTTTCTTTCAAAATAGAAGAGCAGACTACTTGGAATTTACTTCACCTGCAAAACCGAATGATCTGGTATATGTAATTTATACATCGGGTTCTACGGGTCAACCGAAGGGTGTTATGGTTAAGATCAGTGGCTTTGTTAATTTGATGAACTGGTATATTAATGAATTTGGGGATATCCGGGAGAAAAAAACCTTATTAGTTGCTCCTGTTGGTTTTGATCTTGCCCAGAAAAATATTTTTGCACCGCTTATCACTGGTGGTGTCCTTCGCCTTCCTTCTCCGGGACTTCCTGATTATGAAGAAATATCGGGGATTATCGAGAAGGAATTTATTCATTATTTTAATGCAGCACCGTCGGTTTTCTATCCTCTTATAGATGAGAATAAACATAATGGGTATAGGGCTTTAACCTCTATGGAATACATCTTTCTTGGAGGGGAACCGATAATTATCGATAAACTGATAGATTGGCTGAAATCGAGTAATTGCGTATGTAAGTTAGTCAATACTTATGGCCCAACGGAGTGTACGGATATTGCTACTTCATACAGGGTAAAAGATACAGACCTGGTGAAGGGCCGAAGTATTCCTATAGGAAATCCGATCTACAACACGGGGTTGTATATACTGGATGCCTACCGCCGGGTAGTTCCGTTGGGTGTGCCGGGTGAATTGTGCATCGCAGGGGAAGGCGTATCACGAGGATATCGTGGAAACCTGGAATTAAACGCTTTGAAATTTATCGAAACACCTCATTTACCTCAAAAATATATGTATCGCACAGGAGACCTGACGCGGTGGAAAGAAGATGCTTTTCAGAAGGGAACTTATTATATCGAATTCCTAGGGCGTATGGATAACCAGGTAAAAATCCGGGGATTGCGCATCGAATTGGGAGAAATCGAGAGCAGAATACTGGAATACAGGGGAGTAAAAGAAGGGGTAGTGGTTGTAAAAGAAAGCAAGGTGGGAGAAAAATTTATTTGCGCATACATCGTTACTACAGAGGAGATATCGGATAGTCTATTAAAAACATTCCTGTCTGATCATCTCCCGCTATATATGATTCCATCGAGTATAATTGTAATGGAAAAATTGCCTCTGACTCCAAGTGGAAAGATCGATAGAAAATCGCTTCCTGATCCTGTAGGAGTATTGGAAGGAAAAACTCTTAGGGCTCCTCAAAATGAAATGGAACGGATGTTGCATAAACTATTTGCGGAAGTTTTATCTCTACCTCCGAATGAAATAGGTATGGAATCGAATTTCTTTGAATTGGGAGGCCACTCATTAAAAGGAACGATCTTGCTATCGAGATTGAACCGTACTTTTAATATTACACTGACTTTACGGGATTTATTTAAGAGTCCGGATATTGATGGATTAGCGAGAGTACTGGAAGAATCTGTCCAGGGATCGCGAAAGACTGAAAATGTTTTCGATATTCCAAGGATTGAAGAGAGAGATTTTTATCGGTTATCTTCGCATCAAAAGAGGTTATATGTACTGGACCAGGTGGAATCCCATAGCATCGGGTATAATATGCCTTATGTTTTCGGTGTTCAATCCACGATTGAAATGGACAGGTTGGAAGAAGCATTCGGGTTTATTTTAGAACGGCATCCTGTATTGAGAACCTCCTTTCATATGGTTTCGGATGAACCGATGCAAAAGATACATGATATGGTTGATTTTTCAATCAAGCAATTTAATATTGCCAATGAAGAGAAAATAATAGATGCTATCGGGGAATTCGTGGTACCGTTCGATTTATCACAAGCTCCATTGATACGCGCTGGATATGGAAAAATTGAAGGAAGTTTGGGGGTATTGATAATCGATATGCATCACATCATATCGGATGGCATGTCGTGGGAGATTTTTCTTAGTGAGCTTGTGGCTTTTTATGATTCGCATCCTATTCCTCCTGCTCCAATTCTTCGATACATTGATTTTGCGGATTGGCAGGGGAGCTCTATCAATAGAGATCGGATGGAGAAAATGGCCTCATACTGGCTGCGAGAATTTGAAGGGGAGATACCGGTTTTAACCCTTCCGCTCGATTTTGAACGTCCGAATATGCAGAGTTTTGAAGGTTCTGTTCTTCATTTTAGTTTGGATGGAGACTATCGCTCCAGGCTTCTACAACTGGCGAATAAAGAGGGTATTACACTCTTTATGGTTATTCGTGGGGTTTTTGATATCTTTTTATCTTTAATGAGCGGCCAGGATGAAATTATTACGGGTACAGTGGCTTCCGGCAGGCAATTTCCCCAACTGGAAAGGATCATGGGTATGTTTGTCAATACTCTTCCCATCCGAACAAACCCGAAAGGCTGGAAAACTATTACTGAATTCCTTCAAGAAGTAAAAACGCAATCCCTTCTGGCTTTTGAAAATCAGGATTACCCTCTGGAAAAATTGATCGAACAACTGGATATTGAACGTGATCCGGGGAGGAATCCATTATTCGATACAATGGTGGTCTGGCAGAATACGGAGAAAAAGTCCAGGATTGAAGGGGGACTTGTACTAACTCCTTTTGCCTATGAAACGGGTGTATCTAAATTCGATCTGACTCTTGGAGGAACGGAGAAAGAGGGAGAACTTGTTTTTGAACTGGAATACAATACGGGTTTATTTAAAAAAGAAACGATAGAGCGATTTGTTCCTTATATAACCCGGATTTTCGATGAATTTATTAACAATCCCTCTGGAA
>JAKAGC010000603.1 GCA_021817755.1 Acidobacteriota bacterium
TCTTCTTCCGGTGCCTTGGCATCCCGTAATTGTTGTCTCTTTTGTTGAATAGCATTACTATAAGTATCGAATTTCTCTTTATCCCAGGGAGTTGGAATAGGCGTTTCCTTTGTAACAAGGTCTTTCCATTTTAAATTTTTCGGGTCCAGTAATGCGGTCACGTTTAATTCCCATGGTTCGACTGTCACAGGACTACTAACATCGTATGCGATTTGAGAGGTATAATATTCGTCTGAAAGAGCGGCAAAATGATGTCCGAATTCATGGGCGACAATATAATCGGAAAAAACATTATCTACTGCAACTGTGGCATAGGTTTTATAAATACCACCACCACCATAGGTTCGCTCATTGATAAAAATAAACATGAAATCATAGGGAACTTTTGATGCCACTTCTCTTACTATACGGTTATCATATGTAAGGGCGTAACGTTCGGAATCGAAGCTGCTGTAATGTACGGAAAGAGGGGTTCGTTTATAAATATCGAAATGAGGACGGGTCACACCTGATACACCGGAAATAGTTTCGACTGCGCGAACATTAAAATCGGATTTCCTGGATTTATAGGGTTCAACAGAAAAGAAGGCATCCATCAAACGATCCACATCTTTCTCGAATTTTCTCATCTCACCGATTGTGTATCCATCGCCAAGAATAACGATATCGATTTTCTCGTTGACAGGGCCACTATTCAGATAAGTATACACTGTATTTGGTGAAACGATGTCGGCAGTATTAATATAGCGTGCGTTGGGATTAATTGTTGTATTCCAGATTTCTTTGAACTGATTCAAATTATCACGTTTTTTTAATACGACATTAATTTCGTTTTTTGGCCAGGGGAAACGGATGGATTCATGGAAAGTGCCCCACTGTTTTTGAGCATCACCAGTGGTTTGCCATTCGCCGTAAACGCTGGCGAACCCATCGGAAAAAATCAATTTACCGCTGGCTTTATCCAGAACATCGAATTCGTATTGGCCCAGATTCAAATCATTTGTGAGCATGGTTTTACTACCTGCCCATTGACCATCCACCACAATGCGATCCACAGCGAAATGTTCCTCGGATGCGGTACCGGAATGGAAATAATCGAGACGCATGGTTTTCGCTTGAAAAAAAGTGTCGAAGTCGGTTTTGCTTTCATTCGCACTATTATCAGCAGTAACAGAAAAGATGGGGTTTGTTGAAAAAAAGAGTATAAGGCTTAAAAATGCAATACAAAATATTTTACGGGATTTTCGATAAATAAAATGTGCTTTATGGTCCATAATTAACTCCTTTTAAAATTTTTAGAATTGAATTATAAAATATTATGGGATGGGATGCAATCATGAATAATGTGAAAAATTACATTCTCTTTTATAAAATTATTTTTTTGAACTAAAGGGAAGAAACTGTGAAAAAATAGGGATATGCAAGCCACTAACCTCTTGATTCAATGAAAGGGATACACTATAATTTTTAAGGTCTTATTTATTTACATTACATATCTAACAGGAGAACAGAATGCCTAAATCTGCATCTTCAACCAAATGCGCGGCACTCTCCTCCTCTCCAAACTCATTTCCGGTAAAATCAGGGTGAATCTTTGAAATATAACCCGGAAATCCACCACCGCCACACTATTCGCCTCCAAAACTTCGATTACTCCACATCCGGGGCGTACTTCATAACGATATGTACCGAAAACCACTTGCCTATACTGGGGGAAATTGGGGATAACGATGCGAATCAACCGAAAATAATCCTCAATGAATACGGAATACTCGCCCAAAACGAATGGCTCAAATCTTCCAAAATCCGCCCGGATATTTTGCTGGACCAATTCGTTATCATGCCCGACCATATGCATGGCATAATTTTTATTAATTATGAAACAACAAAAAATGGGCGACCTGCCGGTCGCCTTTGGAAAATATAACTCCATTTGTCCGAGGTCCCAAACCTCGATCCATCGGTGCTATTATTGCAGGTTTTAAATCCGCAGTAACCAAACGCATTAATCAAATTCGCCAGACTCCCTTCAATCCTGTCTGGCAACGCAATTACTATGAACATATTATCAGAAACGAAAACGAACTGACTTTATGTCGAAAATATATCCTTGAAAATCCGCTAAATTACGATAAAAACCATCCGGATCAAATCCCTGGGATCACCGAAGAATGATGAAAATGAAACAATTTACCGATTTTGTTCCGGTAGATAACCTAATAAAATTATTCAAATAATTTAATTCCAATATCTTTGAATCACGCCACGAAAATAGGATTAAAATTTATAACTTCCTATTCCACAAACGGACCAAATCTGCCGAATATATTTTTTGAAAAAGTGAATTGGGTAAAAAAACCGAATTTTGATAAAATGTTCCGATTGTGATAAAATTTTATTTTAAGAATATGAATTGGGGACTTTAAAAAAAATAGGGGAATGGTGACCACTAACCTCTTGATTCAGCGAAAGGGATACACTATAATCTTAAAGGTTTCAAAATTGTGCATTAAAAATTTAACAGGAGAACAGAATGCCTAAATCTGCAAAGAAGGTCAGGGAAACTACGAAAGAATCGCGTGAATCCATACTATGGAAATCCGCCGATAAATTACGCAAACATATGGACGCTGCCGATTATAAACATGTGGTACTTGGATTGATTTTCTTAAAATATATTTCCGATGCCTTCGAGCCGCTTCATGCCAGATTGATTGAAGGCAAAGGCGAGTGCCAGGGCGCTGATCCGGAAGACCCTAACGAATACATTGCTGAAAAAGTTTTTTTTGTTCCATCCATCGCCCGGTGGAACTGTATTGTCGATAATGCGAGAAAAACAGAAATCCTCCTTCAAAACGGAAAAAAAGTCGATATCGGCGGATATGTCGATGCGGCAATGGAAGCCATCGAACGCATCAACGACTCTCTTAAAGGCGTTCTACCCAAAGTCTATGCCAGGCAAAACCTGGACCGCGCATCCCTCGCCGGCATTATCGATCTTATCGGGACCATCGAATTGGGGACTGAAAAAGCACGAAGCACGGATGAATTGGGTCATGTGTATGAATATTTCCTGGGTCAATTCGCATTGGCAGAAGGTAAAAAAGGCGGACAATTCTACACCCCTGGAAGTGTCGTGAAACTCCTGGTCGAAATGTTGGAACCTTACGAGGGCCGCGTTTTTGACCCCTGCTGCGGCTCCGGCGGTATGTTCGTACAAAGCGAAAAATTTATCGCCGCTCACCAAGACCACTACAAAAAGAAAGGAAACCATCACACCATCGATCCTTCTGATCTCATTTCCTTATACGGTCAGGAATCCAACCAGACCACCTGGAGATTGGCTAAAATGAACCTCGCTATTCGTAGAATTGACAGCTCTAATATTACATGGAACAATGAAGGTTCTTTCCTCAATGATATGCATAAAGATTTAAAAGCTGATTTTATTATTGCCAATCCTCCCTTTAATGATTCTGATTGGTCCGGGGAACAATTGAGCGAAGATGCTCGCTGGAAATATGGTGTCCCC
>JAKAGC010000604.1 GCA_021817755.1 Acidobacteriota bacterium
GAGCGCAATTTCCTGCAATTCGACTCCCAAAACTTCACGAGTCAATTTCAATGCGTTTCCACTGAATATTTCGAATTCCGGTATATTTTTTTTAGCTACACGGTCAGCGGTATTTTTTTGTTTTTCTGTTTCAAGTGATGAAAAGTGTTGCTTCAATTCCTGGAAAGCGATTTCAATTTCCTGGAGAAGGGACTGGCGTTTTTCTTCGGATACATCATCCATCATTGTGGATAAAACGGGAGAGGCAGAAGAATAAAGCCGCTTTAAATGAAAATAAGAACTCTTTATTTCAGAAAAAGATGCATGAGGTTCCAGTTCCAGTATTTTGAAATAATGCTCAAAGTTTTCCCTGTTTGCAATATCCATTTTTACCCTTTATTTATAGAAATTTTAACGTATCGATCTTCATCTGATCGCCTGAAATGATATTACCGGCGATTTTGTAAACTTCGTTTTCTGTGCTGTGGGAAACGATAAACCGGGGAGCGGAATGAATTAAACTTAAGTTTCGCCAGAATTGAAAGTCATATTCAATATATCCGGCATAAAGTGCATTTATACCGATATATTTAATGCATACACTTCTAATTGAAAACCCTTCCTGTAGTTCTCTTACATTTCGGACTTTATTTAGTACAATGTTAATGGAAAAATCGGACAAATTCGCTTCTAATGATTTTTCTACTTCAGGAGAAAGGGTTTTCAAGTATTCGATGAGTTCTATAATATTATGAATTCCGTATTGATCCCTGTTTTGCCATATTTCTTTTGAACGATCTTTAAGGTTGAGGTCCCCAAGGATGGCTTTCAATTTTCTAAAATAAGCACTTTTGATGAACTGATAGAGATTTTCGATGGCTGTTATTTCAGGGAGAGCCACCACGATCGGTTTATCTGCCAAAAGGAATATATCGATCGTATCTATATTCGTCCCTCCTCCTAGATCGAGAAGAATATAATCTGCGGGAAGAGTGCGAATATGATTAAATAATCTTACTTTTTGAGCGTAATTGACATTGGAAGGGGAAATGGTACTGCTATTACCACAGATAATGGAGAGGCGATCTATATTGGTTGAGATTAACAAGTCTTCCAATCTGTCTTTTTTTTCAAAAAAACGGGATATGGATTTCTCGGTGCTTTTGATTCCGAAGAAAGTATGAACATTCGCCCCGCCCAGGTCCGTATCGATCAATATAACACGTTTTCCCATTGCTGCCAGACTTGTGGCAAGTTGACACACTACGAATGTTTTTCCTGTTCCGCCCTTACCTCCACCAATTGCCCATATTTCTGCTTTCCGGTTCTCGGAGCCCGTGTTTTGTCTAGTTTGTACCGCGTTTTCGCTGTTAATTTCCATGTGTCACACATACAGGAATCGAATTCCTGGTGATCAGATTCAGCCAAACCATCTCTTACATGTTTTTTAATGCAAGAGTATACTATTATACACGATATCAGCGAAAATGCAAAGAATTTTTTTCAAAATTCCCGTATTTGATTGATTTTCGTAGAAAATGATTTATTTTTGCGGAAAGAGTAGTTGAAGTTTTCCCCGGTAACCCGGGGGAGGTTTCTACTCACGATTTTGAGAATAGAAACCTTCTCTCATCGATCCTGTCGTAATTTTGCTAGCTAACAAATTTTCTATCGATTTATTTTATATCGGAGAGATACCGGGTGATACCAGTTATACTTTTTTTACGTTCCTGGCGTGGACGCCTTTGGGACCTTCCGCTACTTCGAATTCAACTTTCTGTCCTTCGTTAAGTGTACGGAAGCCGTCTTCCTGGATGTCGCTGTGGTGGACGAATACATCGCTGCCTTCATCTGTAGAGATGAATCCATATCCTTTTTTTGCATTGAACCATTTAACTGTACCTTTGGCCATTATTTCCTCCTATAACCAGGTAAACTTCAGTAAATAATAATGACCGAAACTCGAATTCCGAATGTTCCTTATCCTTATCCAATGCGATAGCAATAATGAACTCGGGTCAAATTTCGAACCCTTTATTTACAAATAATTAGAGGTCATTCTACAATAGGCCTTTGATTTTGTCAACGGTAAAAATGTACTTTTCATTTCCATTTAAATTGTGTATAATTGTAAATCAGGATATTTCATGGGAATTGAGTGAGAAACTAAGGTGACATGTGACACGTTATAAAGTCCGAATCCGGAAAAAAATTTTTTCCAGCGAAGAAAGCGGATACGCCGTACTTAAAGCAATATCCAATGAGCACAGGGAAGGCATTAATATTGTAGGTAATCTGTTTGATATTAATGAAGGGGATACGATCGAGATCGAAGGCGAACCGGTTGTGCACCCGAAATTCGGTGCTCAGATCAAAGTTAAAAGCTTTCAATCTGTTCTGCCTGAAGACAAAGAAGGCATCATTAAATATCTATCAGAACGTATCGACGGCGTTGGTAAGCGGTCTGCCAAAAAGATTGCCGAACATTTCGGAGATGATACTTTCAAAATCCTGGAACAAAATCCGCAACGTCTTAGCGAAATTAAAGGGATTAAGAAAACAGTTATCGCAGATATTCAACAAAAATTAAAGGAAAATAAAACCCAGAGAGAATTAACTGTAAAACTTGCTCCATTTGGAATCGGAAGTGAAACAATTTTTAAAATTTATAAGGAATTCGGCGATAAATCTTTTCAGGTTTTGAGCCAAAATCCGTATATCCTCATCGATAAAATTCGAGGAATCGGGTTCAAAACTGCCGATATGGTAGCGAAGGGATTTGAAATTATTGGGAGTGATTCCAATCGAATTGCAGCAGGGATCGATTTCACTCTTTCCAATGTCGAAACCCGGAACGGGGACCTTTACATTGAAGAAAGAGAGTTAATTGTACGGTCTGCCGCTCTTCTCGATGTTGAAGAAAAAAGTATTGAAGACCAACTCCGGTTTATGATCGATAATGGGCAGGCGGTGAGAGAACTTATTCCCCAGCCTGTGATTATGAGCAACCGGAATTATTCGTTGGAGAAATTGATTGCAAAATCATTATATAATTTGAGCCAGAGCAATACGAATAATGATGCCATTCAAATCGATTTTAATGCGATTTCAAAGCGTACCTCCGTTGAATTAACCGATGAGCAGAGAGAAGCAGTAAAATCCGCAGCCTGTAACCGGATAACTATTATTACCGGTGGTCCCGGCACGGGAAAAACAACAATTATTCGAGCAATCATCGAAGCGATGGAGCAGGCTAAGAAAAATGTTCTTATTGCTGCGCCTACGGGTAGAGCAGCCAAACGAGTTGAAGAAGCTACTTTTTGCCAGGCCTCTACGATTCACCGTATGCTTAAAATAAACCCGGAAACTCGGCAGTTTGTTCATAATGAACAGAATCCATTACAAGCAGATGTGATTATCGTAGATGAATTCTCCATGGTGGATTTTTTTATTTTTTACTCCCTATTGAAAGCTATTTCACAACATACGCGTTTGATTATTATCGGTGACAAAGATCAATTACCTTCGGTTGGTCCGGGGAATGTTTTG
>JAKAGC010000605.1 GCA_021817755.1 Acidobacteriota bacterium
ACAGTTGTGCCATTGCGAGCACAGTCAACAGTTTTCCATTATTTTTCATCATACCCATACCTCCATTCATCAGCCGCTCTTTTTCAAATCGTCAACCATCCGTTCATACTGCTCCCTTGTTATTTCACCAGCCCGGATCAGGGTGGAATATTCATCATGATAGTGGGTATAATTCCTGATTTTCATGTCTCTATGAGAGTTCAGCCAGATCATTTCACAATTGGTCGTACGATCCGGAAAACTAACTTTCAAAGGTTTCCAATCAAAACGTTCAATACATATTTGTTTGAGAACTTCTTTATCGGTTTTATAGAATTTAAATACAAAGAGGGGAATGAATAATATTTTGCCAGGCTCGAGCGGCTTTTCCAGATCCGATTTTTCCTGGTAGATGACCTGCTTATTAAGCATCTGCCATTTGCGGTTGAATTTTTCAAAAAATTCCATATCGCCATAATCGAATACGATTTCATTCATGCGAGTATACCAATCGACCGCTTTGGTTTTATTATGCATCATGGCCACCTGGCCTTTGGAGTAACCGTTAACCACCAGGGGAATATTAAAATGATCGGCAATTTCGAGACCGTTTAAATAGAGCATATTACCGCAAGGAAAACAAGGGCTGATACTTGGTTCGGAGGTTTCAAGAAATATTTTGAATAATTTTCGCATGAATTTTAATTCATTTTTCCAGATAATAAGATCGACATCCAGATGTTTGCATAAGCGTTCGGCATTATTTGTGGCTTCTTTATCATCCCATCCATGATCTGAGTGGAATACAAGAGGACGTAAATTAAATTCCTCGACGATCCGGATAAGGGTAAAACAGCTATCGACACCGCCGCTAATGGGAACAAGTACATCGTATTTCTTTTCTTTATCTATGAATTTCTTCAAGTACTCTTTCAATTCATTTTCATTAGTGAAATCATTCTTCACTTCTTCTTTTTTCTTCTCCTGTGCATCGTATTGATGACAGAAATTGCACACACCGTCCGCGGTAAAGGTAATTCCGGGAAACGTATCGGGTAAAACACATCGCTTACACATAGTCATGGCTTTCCTCCTCAATTCATGGTTTCTGTGTTAAAATCACATCATACTGCATGGTATTAAAATCCAAATTCGCCCTCATCCGAAGATTCGATTGCGGAACGGGCGGCTATAAAATCATGGGATATAGTGATATCGCCAATCTTTATTTCTGTATTATTCAGGACTTGATTCACGATTTCCATAAAACGTCCGGCCATTTTTTCGATTCGTTCCAGCTTAAACAGCCGGGTACTGTATATTATAGAGTACCAAATTTTATTTCCTCTTTCTACACAGAACCAGTCAATATCCATGATGGTGGTATAGGTTTTCGATATAAAAGGTGTGGAGCGTAAATCCTGATTAGAACTATCCACAGGCTGTTCTTGATGTTGAGGGTCCATGTCGCGAATTTCAAAAATGACATCAAAAAGAGGGTTTCTATTTTTTTCGGTCTTAATTTTCAATTTTTCCACGAGCTGATCGAACGGGTATTCCTGGTTATCATAAGCAGCCAGGGAATTTTCTTTCACTTCAGCAAGGAATTGAATAAAAGATTTTCCCGGCAAAGGAAAGCTTCTTAATGCCAGAGTATTAATAAAAAGGCCGATTATTTTTTGCAAATCCTGGTGAGGCCGTCCGGCAGAAGGCGCTCCGATAATAATATCTTCCTGCCCGCTCAATTTTGCAAAAAGGATACTTACCATAGAAAAAAGAAGCATTTGTAATGTCACTCCTTCCTTCAATGCAAGGCTTTTTAATTGACCTGTAACATCCTCATCGTGGAAAAAATGATGCCTGCTTCCTGCATAATCCTGGATTTCGGGTCTGGGAAAATCTGTGGGTAAACGAAGCACAGGCAGTGGGCCGGAAAAAGTTTTCAACCAGTACTGTTCCTGTTTTTTTATGGACTCTTTCATATAGTCTCCGGCTAACCATTGGGAATAATCCTTATATTGAAGCCATAATCCCGGGAGTTCTTTCCCCTGGAATATAGCAAAAAAGTCCTGTATTAAGATTGAAGTAGAAACAAAATCGGAAATAATGTGATGCCTATCGATTATCAGAAGATATCGCCTGAATTCCAGTTTGATTAATCCGGCACGCAATTGAGTGACTTGAGAAAGATCGAAAGGGCGAATAAAATTCTTATATATAGTTTCAGCAGATTTATCGGATTGGGTTGCATCGAAATATTCGATCTTAAAATCCACCTGTTCATGGACTCTCTGCATGGGGTCTCCATCTAGGATTTCAAAGGAAGTACGTAAACTCTCATGCCGTTGAATCAATCGCCGGAAGGCGATCTCAATTTTTTCCGTTTGGACATCGCCTTCGATCGTATAGGCTCTGGGTAAATTATATTGGGTATTTTCAGGTGCCATTTGAAAAATTATGTACAAACGCATCTGTGCGGGAGAAAGGGGATAATATTCTTTTTCCTCGATGGGTTCTATGGCTGAATATTTTTCATGGGAAGCACGTTGAATATATTCCGACAATCCCTTTATTGTGGGATAATTAAAAAATTGGGCAAGAGGAATTTTCACATCGAATTCTTTGGCAATCCGGGAAGTTAACACAATCGCTTTTAACGAATGCCCGCCGAATTCAAAGAAATTATCGTCAATACTCAAAGATTCACGTAACTGAGATGCATGAGAGGAATTTTTTCCTAAAATATCCGACCAGATTTCAAGTAATTTCTTTTCTCTTTCATTCCGGGGAGGCGCATTATGCTGAACAAGGGAAAATTCCGGTTCGGGTAATGCGTTTCGATCTATCTTTCCATTGGGTGTTAAGGGAAACTGTTCTATAGGGACGAAAAATGATGGGATCAGAAAATCAGGAACCCGGGGCGCAAAATATTCACGGAGTCCCATCAGGGGTTTGTCTTCACATGAAATGATGTACGCACAAAGATATTTATCCCCATTATCATCTGTCCGGTCTATTACCAAAGCTTCTTTTACGGATTCATGGGTTAACAACAGAGCTTCGATTTCTCCAAGTTCGACTCTGAAACCTCTTATTTTTACCTGGGTGTCGATCCGGCCCATGAATTCGATTGTTCCATGTGGTGTCCAGCGGGCCATATCGCCGGTTCGATACATAATACAGTTTTCAAAATGAGGATTATCTATAAATCTTTCACCCGTCAAATCCGGTCTATTCAAATACCCCCTGCCGACTCCCGCCCCTGAAATACACAACTCACCGGGAATTCCGATTGGAACCAGGTTCATTTTGTTATCCAGAATCAATAGCCTCATATTATCGATGGGATTTCCGATGGTGGTTCTCTGTTTATAATCCTCAAACCGGTCAAAATCGATAAACTGAGCCATACCACCCACGGTTGCTTCAGTGGGGCCATAGTGATTCATGACTCGAATGGCTTTGGCCTTCGCGTGAAATGTCTCCACGTCTTTTAATTTAATGGGTTCTCCACCCAGTACGACAAGACGTAAACTTTTCACGTTATCT
>JAKAGC010000022.1 GCA_021817755.1 Acidobacteriota bacterium
CCAGGGTTGAAGCACGCATGTTAAAGCGTTTGGGCTATTCTGTTACTGAATCTTCAAATCCCGAAGAGGCTTTAGAATTACTTCGAAATTCTCCAGATTTTTTTGATCTTATTTTTAGTGATATTACGATGCCGCGAATGACCGGAATACAATTAGCTCGAGAAGCAAAACGTATCTCACCGGGAATTCCAATCATTCTTTCTTCCGGTTTTAGTGCAGCCAATGTCCTTGAACAACTTAAAACTCTGGGCATTGATGATTTTGTTATGAAACCGATTATTAAACCTGAATTGGCTCGCATTATTCGTAAGGTTCTCGACAAAAGGAAAGACAATTTAATTACTGGGTAAAACAGTTTTTTTTAAGAAATCGAGAATATGTTCAAAGACTTTTTCTAATCCCTCAATAGGAGGAAGTATAGCTATAAGTTTTTCAATGTATTTATTTTGAATAATGATCTTGTATGTAAATGGAAAATATATATCAAATACCCAACTCATTTGCATTAATTTAAAATCAATCGTAGTACTCGCATGAGAGACATCAACACATTGATTATTCATGATATCATCAAGAACTGCTGCAGAGAATCCCTTTTTTTCCGATAAATCAAGATCAAGCGCAGGATTCGTTCCATTCGCCGCAGAGTGATAATATTGTGTAAGAATATCAAGTATATCTAATTTATCGGCATCTCTAATAAGCTTTGAAAAAAGTACTACAGCCACTTCAGAATTTTGTGGTATTTCTCGAAGGTTATGGTGGCGGATAGCATTAATAATTATCTCTCTTTCAGATTGATTCAGGTTAATTAATACTTTTTCTCTTTGAAGAATTTCAATCCCAAGTTCCGCATGGTTAACTGATCTAGCATCATTAAAAGTCCTAAATTCCCTGAGTTGCTCAAATCGTCCAATATCATGAAAAAGAGCAATCACTTCAGCCACAAATTTTTTCTCCCTGGAAAGTGAAATTGAATTGCAAATATTAAGGATATTGCGCCGAACGTTATCTGTATGCTTTATTTTTAAACGGATATTGGCTTCTGTATATGAATCTTCACTTGTAAAACTACCCGTATAATTATTATACCATTCTTGAAGCGGATGAAATTGAACCGAGTTCATATGAAAACTAACCGCGGAGGTCAAAATAATTTTTTTCAACCCTCCGCGGCATATATTAAATTAAAATATTGTAATATCTATAATCAAGCTAAAGTTGCTACCATGACTGCTTTTATAGTGTGCATGCGATTTTCAGCCTGATCGAAAACGATAGATGCTTCAGATTCGAATACATCCTCAGTAACTTCCATGGATTCGAGTCCGAATTTTTTAAAGATTTCTTCTCCCATTTTAGTTTCACGATTATGGAATGCTGGCAAACAATGGAGGAATTTTACTTTCGGATTTCCAGTTAATTCCATTGCTTTCTTATTTATCTGGTAAGGTTTCAAAAGTTTAATACGTTCTTCCCAAACGGAATCTTTTTCTCCCATTGAGACCCATACATCTGTATAAAGAAAATCACATCCTTTCACCGCTTCTTCTACATTTTCAGTAATCGTAATTTTCGCACCGGATTTTGCAGCCAATTCACGGCATTTCTTTTGTAATTCTTCTGTTGGCTGGCAAGCTTTCGGGGCAGCAGCTCTAAAATCCATTCCCATAATTGCTGCTCCTTCCATTAATGTATTCCCCATATTGTTCCTGGCGTCGCCCATATAACAAAAGCTAATTTTATTAAGCGGTTTGTCACAGTGCTCTATCATAGTCATAAAATCCGCCAGTACTTGAGTTGGATGAAATTCATCAGTAAGACCGTTCCAAACAGGGACTCCAGCATAGGCAGCTAATTCTTCGACTATTGACTGGCCAAAACCTCGATATTCGATCCCGTCATACATCCGCCCTAATACTCGGGCTGTATCTTTCATTGACTCTTTATGTCCAATTTGTGAACCTGAGGGCCCAAGATAAGTAACAAGAGCACCTTGATCATAAGCTGCAACTTCAAATGCACATCTTGTTCTAGTGGAAGTTTTTTCAAAAATTAAAGCAATGTTTTTACCTTTCAGCATCTGTCTTTCAGTGCCTGAATATTTTGCCTTTTTAAGATCGATGGATAGATCCAGTAAGAATTTAACTTCTTCCTTGGTAAAATCCATAAGTTTTAAAAAGTGTCTGTTTTTCAAATTAAATGGCATGTTAATCCTCCAATGGAAAATTCAATTCAATATATTACCTTAAATTTTGGATTTTATCAAGCCTTTTCTTGTAGAACTCCTATCATTGCGATATTATAAATGCATATCTCCCAAGCGATAATTAAGCCTTTTATATTATAAAAAAGTATTGTTAGAAAAATCGATGGTCAATTAAAAGAGGGCAGTCATAAAATATTCAATTGAATGGAATAATCAAATCTAATAAAAAATGGATTTACATCCGAAAATTATACTATTAAAAGTGTTTTCGTTGATCTCTTAAATACTGGAAGAATTCATCAAATCCCTTTCCTGTTTTAACAGAAGTTTCGAAAATTTTCACATTAGAATTATGTGCCCGGCAATCGGCTTTTACTTGCTCAATATCATAATCCATGAATCCTAATAGATCAATTTTATTTATTATTACGGCTGCTGCTCGAATGAATAATGACGGATACTTTCGTACTTTTTCATCTCCCTCTGGAATGCTAAGCACTGCAATTTTCAAATTTTCTCCAAGATCAAAAGCTGAAGGACAAACAAGGTTTCCGACATTTTCAATAAATAAATAATCGATCCCCTTCAAATCGATCTCCATTGCTTTCTCACGGATCATATTGGCTGTCAGGTGACACCCCCCCCCGGTTTCAATTGCATACGCATTCTTCTGACCGGATTTAATAATCCGGTCAGCATCCAATGCGGTTTTTACATCTCCGACTATCACTGCGAATTTTTCATCGAAATGATTAGCGGTATATTCCAGGATGGAGGTTTTACCACACCCAGGAGAACCGATTATATTGACTGCAAAAACTCCACTTTCATAAAATACATTACGATTCCCGGATGCAATCAATTGATTGCTCTCCTGGGCAGATAAATTTAAATCCTGGGTTTTCATAATCGTTTACTTCAATAATCCTCGAATGGTGGCAATCAAATCATCCGGATCAATTGGTTTTTCCATAAATTTTTCTACAGGTAAAAAGTCGCCATCTTTCTCGATATCGAATTTAAATTTGGTTCTCTGGTTAACAGCTGTTGCCATAATAATAGGAATGTTTCTGAACTTATTGTCATTTTTAACATCCTGGGCAAAAGTAAACCCATCACTGTCTTTTTCCATCATTACATCCAGAATAATCAAATCGATTTTTTCTTTTTCGAGTAATTCTTTGGCAACCCGGATATTGGTTGCGGTTAATACACTGTAATTATTATGTTCCAATACTATCTTTCGTGTTTCTAATACATCGATATCATCATCTACAACCAAAATTTTATGACTCATAAATTCCTCCTTCTTTGTAAAGTGGTAAAGTAATTTTAATGGTCGTCCCCACATCGATGGTGCTGGACAACTCTATATCGCCATCATGATCTTCAATGATTTGCCTAACAAGGGAAAGTCCCAAACCAAGGCTTCCATTAATATTTTTTCTGGCATGTCGCCCGCGTTCAAATATTTTGAAAACTTTTCCTTTGTCATCCTCAGGGATGCCAATACCTGTATCAATAACCGATACAGTTATTGTTTTTTCGGTTTTATTTTCAAAATAATCGATGGCAATACTTCCATTTTTCTTATTATATTTGATGGCATTCATAACAATATTATTAAATGCTCTTAATAAGAAAGTATAATTGCCAAACACAATTATTTCTCCTTCCAAACCAGGATGGGTAAGAGTAAGTTTCCTGTCATTGACATATGAATTCATGGTACTGATAGTATCGTGAAGAACTTCAATAAGATTTACCTTTTCACGCTTCATCATCGATTTATCGGAAAGCAAAGTATAATCTAAAATATCATCAACCATTGAGATCAATGTTTCAGTTTTTTGAGTGGCACGTTCCACAAGTTCAAGGATTTTCGACATATCAGTAATATAACCTTTATTGATAACATCGAGAATGCTCACAACCGCAGATAAAGGTGCCTTCAAATCGTGAGCCATAATGGCCAACGCTTTTGCATTTTCTGAAAGATGATCTTCCTGCATATTTTATCTCCCTTGCTGTAGTTCGATAAAAACATCTTCCACCAGGCGTGGTAACGCAGCACAAACAGGATTACTCAACTCTTCTGACATCCGTATTTCTGCAGCCTGGATACCATAAATAACTATATCAGTCTTATTTTCAGGATTTAATTGGCGTGCGAATTCAAGAAACTTAATCAAATCAAATTCATGAAGCGAAAAATTGTCTGACTTTTTAATGCTAACGACATCATCGGGGACGAACCGCCTGTATTGCCCGGGTTCCAAACCGCAGTTCCCGGCATCAATGAATATTATTTTATCTCTTTCATCAAATTGGTGCAGGAGATTCATCCCGGGGGTACCGGCATCCACCAGATCTACAGCAATTTCCACATTTTCACGGGTAATTCGAGTTCTTAATAACTCAATCGCATGTAGCCCGGCGCCTTCATCTGCAAGGAGCCAATTCCCCAATCCGATGACTGCCATTCTATTTCGCATCTGAATTATTTCTTAAACATAACATCCAAGTAGTGGGTAGAACAGGAAACGCAAGGATCATATGCTCTTACCAACATTTCCAATTTGAATTGAAGTTCCTTTTCACCTTCTTTCATGAATTCAGGAACCATCTTTTCAAAGTCCAATTGAATATTACAATGATTCAAATTGGTAGGAATTACGCAGTTGGCTTTCTGGCAGATTCCATTGGCATCATATTCATATTCATGGAAGAGAACGCCTCTGGGCACTTCGACTGCACCAACACCGCGTCCGGCTTTGGGCTTGATCTCATTGGCTTCCAATTTAAGCTCATGGTTCAGTAACCAGTTAATAATATCGATAGAACGTTCGACAGCGAACACACTTTCTACGACCTGGGCAACATTGTTCATAAATGGGTTATAATTAACGCCATCAAGACCCAACATCTTACCAACTTCCAGTGAGAGAGGAGATAACTGCTTATAATTAATATTATAACGTGCCAATGCTCCAACCATAAATGAACCACGGTTGAATTTACCATATTTTGCAGTTGACTGAGGAACAACAAATTCATTAACAACGTTTTTGTATTCATGAACATCGATAGGCTTTTTGATATCGTTTGTCATGCAGTGGCCGTCATAGAAAGCATATTCCTTATCATAGGTAAGGGCGAGATATTCAGTTTCTCTTGTAAAATTAGGGAAATTCCCGGCGAGTGATTTAACCACATCCGCAAGAGCTTTTAAATCAGCAACAGATTCTTCAAGACGTTTTTTCAAACTCTCCAATTCTTTTTTTGTCGGCAGCATCGAAAACCGTCCAACACGAGCACGAATCGGATGAGTGGTTCTTCCTCCGATTGTATCGCACAATTCATTGGCAAGACGATGAAGTTTGGTTACCAGAAGAATTACTTCCTTGTGTGTTTCGATAAGTGGAAGAACACTATTTACTCTTAATAGATCAGGAACAACCAGATAACAAACATGAAGAATATGACTCTGTAAGGTTTCTCCATGGAGTAAAAGTTCTCTTAATTTACGAGTGGTTTCCGATAAAGTGATTCCCATGGCGTCTTCGGTGGCTTTTAAAGAAGCGAATGTATGACCGATCGAACAGATACCGCATATACGGGAAGTAATAGTCGCTACTTCGTGGAAGTTTCTACCCTTGACCATTGCTTCAAAAAAGCGTGGGGCTTCAGGCACTTGCCATTGGACTTTTTCTATTGTTCCTTCATGGATATCTACCACAATATTTCCGTGGCCTTCTATCCGTGTTACATGTTCGACATCGATTTTTATATTATTGTTGCTCACTTTTTAACCTCCGGGTTCATCCCAAAAATATTCATTTTTCTAATGATATCCTCTACAGTAAAATTGTATTTCTTGAGGACTTCGTGCATGGCATCTTTATTGGGGTTATTAACCGTTCCACGGCAGACATCACAGGGGACGCCATTGGAAGGGCAGATGGCTCCGCAACCAGCGCGGGCCAGGGGACCGAGGCAAGTATCGCCGGAATCAAACAAACATACGTTTTCTTTATTTTTGCATTCGACACAAACGGGGTAATTCGGCAGTTGAGGAATACGTCCGAGAAGCAATTCTTTTACGATACGCAGGAATTCATCACGGTTTACCGGACATCCAGGGATACTAAGATCAACTTTAACCACTTCATTGATTGCCTTAGTGGGATAAGTATCGAGATGGGGCATAGTGCCTTTATCTCCATATACTTCCTGTCTAACATCATCCATGCTAGCCCAATTATTTTTCAGACGGTTAATTCCACCGGAGACTGCGCATTGTCCATATGCTACCAGCAATTTTGCTCTATTACGAATATCTTTAATCCTTTCTTCATCTTTTTTGCGAGTAATAGAACCTTCGATTATCGCAATATCGTATTCGGGAGCATGACCAGTTGCAACTTCCCGAAATTCCACCACATCGACAAGTTCTACAAGTCCGACCACATCTTCTTCGAGATTTGCGATCTGGAGCTGGCATCCTTCGCAGCAAGCGAAATCAAAAAAGGCGACTTTTGGTTTTGAGCTCATTAGATTGCCTCCTTCAGATGTTTAATTTCATCAAAATAGAATACAGGGCCATCCTGGCAGACATACCGATTATCCATCTGGCAGTGCCCGCATTTTCCAACTCCACACTTCATCCGGCGTTCGAGAGATACAATAATATGATCGTCGGCGAATTCCATATCGTGTAAACCCATAATAACGTATTTATACATTACAGGGGGACCTACGATAATGGCATAGGTTTCTTTTGGGTTGATTGAAGATTCGACCTTGGGAAGCAACGTTGTAATAACACCGACATTCCCATTCCATTCATAACCAGTTGCTTTATCTACTGATTCATGGAAAATAACATCATCACGTTTTTTCCATTCTTCGATTTCATCAGTAAAAAGTCTTTGGCTTGGATCTTTGCATCCAAAGAGTATATATACGTCTTTATAATCCTGTCGATGCTGCAATGCGTAGAGTATTGCAGACCGGGCAGGTACTAAGCCGATTCCACCGGTTATAAACAGGAGGCTTTTCCCTTTGAGATTATTCATAGGAAAAGATGTTCCGTAAGGTCCACGTACTCCAACCATTTCTCCGGGTTCCATTGAATGAACGGCATTGGTAAGAGTTCCAACATTTCTGATTACCATCTGAAATTTGTGAGTATCTGTCGGGGAAGAAGAGATGGAAATAGGAGCTTCACCGATTCCAGGGATTGATATTTCGGCGAATTGACCAGGGAGATGACCAAGGGGACGATTTTTTAATTCAAATTCGAAAAAACTATCGACATTGGTCATTTTGGATTTTTTCAGTAATGTGGCGACTTCCGGGAGATATATTGATTTTTCTTGTATTTCTTCACTGCATCCGCAATTTTCGCACATGTTTCCCTCCTGTTATTTATTATCTTCCATATAGTTTAAAACTTTTACGGGGCCAGCGATATCGGCGGTGCAGGAATCTGCACAACGTCCGCATCCAACACAACCGAAATGACCGAATTTCTCAGGAAGGTGTTTCCCTTTCCTGAATATCCGATGTCTGAAACGAGCGCCCCTGGAGGATCTAAAATTATGACCATCTGCTACTGTCGCAAAATCTTCCAACATGCAACCGTCCCATACACGAACTCGTTTTCCTTCTTTTAAGGAGAGCTCGATTTCTTCCTTTACATCAAAACAATAACAGGTAGGGCATACGAGTACACAAGACCCGCAGGAAAAACACTTTTCGCCAAAGTGTTCCCATACAGGATGAGAATGATTCTGAGCCAGATATTCAGGGATTAATTCGATGGGAAGAGGGATTTTCTGATCATCTTTCACAGCATTTTTTGCATCTTCGATTTCTTTTGTAGAATAATCATTTTTCTGAAAATTGGCACCATCTAAATACTTTTTACCTTTCTCTGTCAGTAATTCGACCACATAGTGGTTTCCCATATCTACTAACATTACATCTGCGACCTTACGGCCTTCTTCACGTATAACCGAACGGGAAAAACGGTATTTAAAATACTTTGTGGGATAAATCCCGATAAGCAATGAATGCTCCCGTTTTTGCATATAATGCTCATCGCGTTCACCTTCAGCAAACGCTTTATCCATTAAATAAAGCGCTGCCAAATCGTAAGAATGAATTCCGATTATGGTTATTGGTTCACTGCCGTCTACTGCCGTATAAGAATCTGCTTTTTTAGGTACAAACTTTAAAAGCACTTCTTTTGCCGGCTGAAAATATTTTTTCGGCGGGAGAATTGTTACATCATAATCTAACTGAAGTTCTTCCGCTGAATTTAAATCGGCAAATACATAATGAGAACCTTTTTTCACAACGCCCACTGTCCTGGATTCATGCTTCTTGATCTTTTGGTCTATGAACGATTTGAAATCATCTTTTGAAATTTTTGAAATTTCCATTATGATTCTCCTTCCTTACATTTATATAGGCATTTGTTGATTTTAGTCTGTTTGCTTTCATGTTTTCAAGCTCGAAATCAAGTAGTTTAAATTATAACAATTTCTTATAATTTTTGTCAATAACAAAATTTTTACCTTCAGCGATTATCGAACATGGCTGGATAAAATTTTCGCGAGAAATAGTTCTAAAGATTTTTAAAATGCTTGGTAATTATTTCCTTTATATCATTTGCTTTTTCCGGTGAATATTCGCACAGGTTAACTGTTTCCAGTGATGATTCTCCTTTTAAAAATTCGATAATTGTTTGAACAATAATAATAATTGCAGGTTGAACTGGATAACCGAAAATTCCGGTAGAAATAGCAGGCATTGAAAGTGATTTTACCTGTAAATTTGTCGCCTG
Organism: Acidobacteriota bacterium; assembly: GCA_021817755.1. Classification (GTDB taxonomy): domain Bacteria; phylum Acidobacteriota; class Aminicenantia; order UBA2199; family UBA2199; genus JAKAGC01. The sequence goes on from JAKAGC010000022.1 coordinate 9,063, forward strand.
AAGAAGTGCTGCTTTTACTGCCGATGCCAAAAATTTTTCTTCGCCGTGATTTCCATCATTATAAATGGGACCAACAGTATGAATAATATATTTGAAAGGGAGTCTACCGGCTGAAGTGAACGTAGCCTCTCAGGTTTTTATTGGAGCCTTTTGATTGCTTTCTTCCTGAATTATCGGCCCCCCAGTACGTGAAATTAATCCTGCAACACCTCCGCCATGGGCTAAAAATTCATTTGCAGGGTTAACGATTACTTCCACATTTTCTTCAATGAGTGACGCTTGCGAAAGGATAAACCGTTTATTCCCAATTACTTTTTCCAGTAAAATCATTTTTTCCTCCTGGCAAAGAATATGGGATATTCTCCGTCTTCTTTACAATTCATTCTCAAATCGTTCAAATATTTTCCCTATACCTGAAAGCAATTCCTCTTGTGAAAAAACTTTTTCAAGTTCATTTTCCTGACATAGTACTTTAATTTCCGGGTCATTGAATATAAGATTTTTAAAACTCTTTTTTTCTGTCCATGATTCAAGAGCATTCTTTTGCACCAGTTCATAAACTTTCTGCCTGGGCATTCCTTTATCCAGAAGAAGAGTTAGAACTTTTTGAGAATAGTAAACTTCACGGGTTATATCAAGATTGTGTTTAATATTATCAGGATATACATTTAAATTTGCAATAATATCGAATATATCTTTAAGCATAAATGCGATGGAATGAAAAGAATCGGGAAAAAATACACGCTCAGCGGAAGAATGAGAAATGTCTCTCTCATGCCAAAGAATATTATTTTCAAAAGCAACAGAGAGATTCCCGCGCAGTAGTCGAGCCATCCCGGAAATACGTTCACATTTCACCGGATTTCGTTTGTGTGGCATGGAGGAAGATCCTTTCTGTCCCTTTGAAAATGGTTCTTCCACTTCCAATACTTCAGTTCTCTGTAAATGCCGAATTTCAACCGCAATTTTCTCAATTGCTGATCCCAAGCTGGCCAAAGCATACATAACTTCCATGTGTCGATCTCTTTGTATTATCTGGGAGGAGACTTTGCAAGGGGTAAGATTCAATTTCTGAAGGGCTTTTTCTTCGCCTTCGGGTGGGAAGTGAATATATGTACCTACCGAACCTGAAATTTTTCCTACGGAAATAATCGATCTAGCCTTTTGCAAACGCTCGATATTTCGCTTGATTTCTTCATACCATATAAGGTACTTAACACCAAAAGTTATTGGTTCGGCGTGTATTCCATGAGTTCTTCCTATAGCTACAAGATCTTTATATTGAAACGCTTTTTTTATCAGTAGAGATTTAAGCTCTTGGGATTTTTCAAGGACAATATCCAGTGATTCACGAATGAGCAGAGAAAGGGCTGTATCTACGATATCATACGACGTTATACCTTTGTGAATATATGCAGAATCTTTTCCTACAAATTCCTCAACAGAAGTTAAAAATGCAATCACATCATGTTTTACTTTTTCTTCGATTTCGTTTATACGTTGGACATCAAAATTAGCTTTATTTTTAATATTTATCATACTTTCGTTCGGTACTTCACCCCATTCATGCCAGACTTCAGTAATGGCGATTTCAACATCGAGCCATTTCCTAAATTTATTTTGTTCGCTCCAAATCCTGGCGATTTCTTTAACTTCATATCGATTAATCATATTTACTCCTTAAATAATAAAAAAATCCAGTCAAGAACAATTTCTTCCCAAATTTTATTATATGACAATTATATTTTTCTTTCAAGAATTCAGTATTCCGTTTCTATTTGTCATAAAATAACAACAAAAGTACTTCTCTGTTATTAATAGTTTATATTTAAAAAAAAGAAATTCTTTATACTAGTTAGAATAAATTACGAAAAAATTACAGAAACCCTAATCCAAAAGCTCTTTAACCAGCACGACTTTTACTCCTCTGGCTTCTATATACTGCCTGGAATCCATAATAGCCTGGAAGGTACTGGCAAATGGATGGCCTATCGCGATTGCTTTCCCGTTTTTAATGGCAAGATCAACAAGGATTCGGATTTGTTCGATACTGTGTGAGTAAGTTTGAACATGATCAAGAAAAACATCTTTATGAGCTGCCGGGATTCCCATCTCACGTGCCACATCATATGCCACTGTTTGTGCTGTGGTTCTTGAATCGACAAAAAATAGTCCTTCTTCTTTAATCACTCGCATTACTTTTTCCATGGTCGGACGGTCGGCTGTAGCCTTAGAACCTTCATGACTGTTAAGGCCTTCCGCCATAGGCACAATTTCTCTTGCCTTTCTTATTAAAGAGCGAATTTGCTGATCAGTCGAATTCACTGTTACTACTTCAGATGGATTAAATACTTTTCCATTCGAGTTGGTGGGTTGCATCGGAAGGTGAATAATCATTTCTATATCATAATCCCTTAACTTCCGAACAACCTCTTCTGCCCGCGAGGAATCAAATAAAACAGAAGCTGTTACCGGAACTCCCAGCCGCTTTAATTCCAACGGACCAAACTCATATGCACCCATATCATCTATTATAATCGCAATCCTGGGAGGAGTTCCTTTCTCTTCGATAGGGGCAATATGGGTGGCTTGAGTTTCTTTTTCTTTTACTTTGGGAAATGTGATCTCAGGTTTCTCTTTTTCCTTTATCTCAGCCCCTGGTTTTATACGGGTAATAAGTAGTAGGTGTGTCACTTTATTTAGAGATTTTATTCGGTAAAGCATTACGGATTTCTTTCCCAGTCCTTGTATTTCTACCAGTTCAAGTGTCGAACCAACTTGCCCCATAAGTGTTTTTACTTTGTCCATCAAGGGTTCAAAATACGCATCTTCCACATCTACACGGAAATGAAATTTCCCTTCATTGTCGGAAAAATAATCAAAAGGAATCCGGTTAGTATTTAAAATAGATTCAAATTTCCGATTAAACAAATCCACTTTTTCTTTCTGTTTTTCCAAAGGAATCAAGCGGGTAAAGATGAACGATTTTTCCCCTTTCCTGAAATCGATGTATTCAAGTAATACGACTGTGATTAACGCAACGGATGCGAACAAAACAAACAGCTTTACGGTAGAATTTTTCTTTTGGGGTTTCTTTCTGGATTTATCCATGTGTTTTATTCAAAATCGAGATGCAGCGTTCAATAAAAAGTGCGCTATTCTCCTCCTTGAGCTTTTCATCCGGTTGAATACCGCTTTTATCAGGGTTCTTCCCATTGAGTAAAAAAGTTCCATCCAGTAAAAGAATTGAACTTCCATCGGATATTGGAATGGATTTCATTTTGGCAATAAAACCGGGAGTTTTACTTCCTGCTATAATAACTTTACCGGGCTCACGATATAAACTGAATAAATTTGCAAGTAACTCCCCGTATAAAATAGTTGATTTATCTACTATTACGACAGCTCTATAATTCAATGGAGTGTCAGAACCAATTTCGAGTACGTCATCCTTATCTTTAGATTGAAGAATTAATGAACCGCTTTTTTTGAAAAAAAGATAAGATAAGGTTAGAACCGTGTTGATGTCACCGTCAAAATATTTCCTTAAATCAATTATTAATGAAATTGGAGATTCCTTATTTTCAAGTGCTTTTAACTGCCGGATCATCGGCTCAATATATTGAGGAGTAATTCGAGAAAGTGAGATAAGAAATACGTGAGAGTTAACAGGTTTTAGAATTTCAATTTCAGTGGAAGGAACTGTTTCAAATTGCACTTCCACCGGTTCTTCAGTTTTTCCCATTTCATTACTACTAATTAAACCCAGCTTAATGGATTCTCTGTTTTCCGACATCAACGATAAATACATTTGCCAGTAGGACCATCCAAATATACTATTTCCATTAATCTGCCGAATATAATGCCCTGGCTTGATACCTGCTTGATCTGCCGGAGAATCTTTGTCTACACTTGAAATATAAAAATATCCGGCTTGGCGCATTCCGTAAATACCTGAAATGAATACTTTATTAGACTGATTGAGGGCATATATTTTTGTCTGGCGATTATCGAGATATCCTGAGTAACGATCGAGTGAACTCAACATCCCCGTGAAAGCCCCAGGAAATTTATCAGAAGGTTTCACCTTTTCTACGTAATCATTTCTTACAAGGGCAGCTACCTCTGAAAAAAGTGATAAATAGCGATATTCCTCTTTTTTTTGAGAATAGGAATCCAGGAGTTTCTTCCCTGCTATAGCAGAAACAACGCAGAAAAGAACGATCGAAACAATAAGAATTCGACGTGATTTATTAGTCAATTTCATATTAAACTTCCTTTTAAACCATTATAACACACTTTTTTTACAGACGCACTGTTTTTTAACTCACGATTTATTTTTACGAAGCCAATCTTGCGGATTCTGGGGTTGCAAATTCGTTCGTAATTCAAAATAGAGGACTTTCCCAGAAGTACTCCCGGTATCTCCTACAGTTGAAATGGGCTCTCCTTCGGCTACTTGATCCCCAATATTCTTTAAAAATTTTTCACAATGACCATACAATGTAAAAAAATTCCTGGCGTGTTGAACGATCACAACATTCCCATAACCTTTTAAATATTCCTGGTATACAATTTCTCCAGGATATATTGATCTAATGGTTTCCTGTCCCCCTGCCGGTTTAATCTGGACTCCATTATTGAGAATATATGTATTGAATTTAGTACTTTTTTTCTTCCCGAATGAAGATACGATTTTTCCCTCTACTGGCCATTTTAATTTACCTTTGAGTTTGGATAAATCGATAATTCCTATACGATGTTTCAACCCAGAATCAGAAATAATTTCTGTTAAATGATTGGCTTCTGCTTCCAATTCATCTAGCATTTTAGAATAATATTCACGATCGTTGTTCACCTGCTTTATAAGATCTATTTTCTCTTGCTTTAGATTTCTCATTTCCCGGACTTTTTGTTCTTTCCTGCTCTGTAAATCCTTTAATTTCACATATCGTTGTCTTAATTCACTCTCAACAGTTTCAAGAAGTGCGATATTTTTCTTCAACTCTGAAATTTCAGTGGCTTTGTAATCCACTAAAGCTGTAAAAAGCCGATAATTCCGAAATAGTTGATCCAGATTATCAACCCGGATAAATAGTTTCAAGTAAGAATTCGATCCCAATTTATACAGAATACGAAGAATTTTTACTAGATTTTCTTTCGATTTGACAATACGTGTTTCCAATGTAGATTTCTCTTCGGTTTTTTTTTCAATTTCAGCTTCTGCATCAGTAACTTCGATTTTTAATTTATTATTTTCAATTACCACCATTTCAAATTCCAATTCAAGACGATAGATATCATTAAGGATAGAATTTTCTTCTTTTTTTAAATTTTCCAATTTGTCATTGATATCAACGATTTGTTTATTGATGGCATCCAGTTTGTTTTCAGTTTCCGAATAAATAAAACCAAAGAGAAATATGATGAAAAATGCACCTAAATTAAGGTAGGAAATTTTTTTTTTATCCATGTTACATTATATCATTATACGATATATATCTCATTAGGTAAAGAAAAAAAATATCGCGTATTCTTATCCATTTCAAAAAAAATTTTTCTACTATAATTTTTTTCTTTTTTCTTATCCTTCGCAGATTTGAGATTCCCGCAAATACTTATTTTATATGGACAAGGGTTGATTTAACGTAACAAATATGGTATTTAACTACGCTATGAAACTTTATAACATTACTTTACTCGATGACGAGTCTGATATTACATTAAAGGAATTACCTGTTAAATTTGTATACAAGGATTCTAAGTTCTTAGGCAGTATGACTATTTCAGTAGGAATAATTGTCGTTTTAGGCTCTCTTGTTTACCTTATAAAATCACTTATTG
>JAKAGC010000606.1 GCA_021817755.1 Acidobacteriota bacterium
GGAAAAAAGTGAGATAAAAAAGGAACCATTAAAAAAACTTGATTCAATACCACTTTTTTTTATTGATGCGCATCGTGATATTTTCGATGATTTGAAAGACAGATCATCATACCTTGGTAAGCTAGTTTCAAAAATCGAATTTTCAACCTCCGACATCGAGAAAATTGAAAAGCAATTAGACGAGCTAAATAGAAATGTCGTTGGAAGCAGTGATGTGCTCACTCATTTAAAAAAAAGACTGGAACTATTGAATAATACTATTTCAAACAACCGGAAGGGCATTGAAATCACTCCTTATACAAAAAAATTAAGAGATATAAATAAGGGTTTAAATATCCATTTTCAGGATAACGAATCGGAAAGTTTTTCAATAGAATATCACGGGTTAGGAACCAGAAGTTGGGCATCATTGTTGACTTTCAGCGCTTTCATTACCTGGCGTTCCGAAAAAGCAAAAATTGAAGACAATTCTCCTTTTCATCCAATATTAGCGCTTGAAGAACCGGAAGCCCATTTGCACCCGGACGGTCAGCGGTATATTTATAATCAATTAAAAGAGATCGAAGGGCAGAAAATCGTCAGCACTCATTCTCCTTTTCTCGCAGGTCAATGCACCCTTGATGAAATTCGTCATTTTTATAAAAAAGACGAGGAAGCAATTATAAATACAATCGATTTATCCGATCTAAAAGATGAAGAAAAACAGAGGATAGAAAGAGAAATTGTTCATTCCCGGGGGGAGCTTTTATTTGCCAGGGCAGTTATACTGGGTGAGGGAATAACAGAAGAACTGGCTTTACCTGTTTTCGCCCGTAAATATTGGGATAGGCATCCCTTCGAACTGGGATTAAATTTTATAGGTGTTGGTGGATGTACTAACTATTCTCCTTTTTTGAAACTTCTGGATTCTCTCAATATTGAGTGGTTCATCCTCAGCGATGGAGAACCCCAAACGAAAACAGATTTACAAAAACAATTGAAATCCATTAATAATAAAGACACCGGAGTAAATTCAAACGTATTTTATCTCGAAAACAGAAAAAACTTTGAAGACTACCTTATCGAGCAAGGCTATATTTCAGAATTAATCCAAGCGATAAATAATGTCGAAGGCGAAAACTACTTCGATAGATATATTAAAAAAAAAGACGGAAAGGAAGGAAAAATCGAAAAGACTGATAAAATATGTCCCGAATGTAAACAAAATATCTATTCCAAATTAAAATACGATTATTCCGGAGATGAAGGAACTAAACAAGCATTATCGAATTGTTTGAAGGGAGGCAAAACCAAATACAGCAGGTATATTGCTGAAGTTATAACCAGTCATATAGACGAAAGCAAGCATTTCCCCACGGTAATCAAAGAGCTTTTCGATGCGGTAGAGATGATAATCCGGTCTAAAAAGGTGGAAGGCAATAAATAATGAGTGTTCGATTATCTAAGAATCAAGAATATATTGTAAAAAAAACCGATGGGGCATTACTCGTAACCGCAACCGCCGGAAGTGGGAAAACCCGAGTTTTAACCGAGCGGGTACGCTATTTATTAGACAATAAAAAAGGGCATTACAGGGTGATGGCCTTGACATTCACCAATAAAGCAGCAGAAGAAATGCAAAACCGCCTTGAAGATATCCCGGAATTAAAAGAAAAAACCTTTATCGGTACCATACATAACTTTTGTATAGAGGTGATAAAAAATCAAGGCAATACTATCGGTTTAAAAGATTTACCACATATTTTCGAATCGGAATCAGACAGGATAAGAATTTTAAGAGAAGTACTTGAATCCAATACTCAGTTGAAGGAAGATTTTTTAAATGCTCCAAACAAGGAAAAATATCTTTATAATTGCCTGGACTTCATTAGCAAACAAAAACGGAACCTATCTTTACCCGAATACGAGAATGATTGGCATGTACATGCAAAGGAGGTTATATTATATAAAGCATACAGAAATCTATTGATGGTTCAAGATGCCATGGATTTCGACGACATTTTGGTATTGGCATATCGAATTTTTACCGAACGTCCCATAGTTGCAGAGCTATACAGGAAATTATACAAATATATTTGTATCGATGAAGCTCAGGATTTAAATTATGCACAATATGAAATTATAAAAGCCATTTGTGGTGAATCCCATCGAAATGTTTTAATGGTAGGTGACCCTAACCAAGCCATATATGGATTCAACGGTTCCGACAAGAAATATATGTGCGAATATTTTAAAAAAGATTTCAATGCCGAGCCGGTCGAACTAAACGAAAATTACCGTTCCTCAAAAGCGGTTATCATTATAGCCAACTATGTGAACCCGGGGAACATAGATATAAAGACAGTTATGACCACAGGGGAGTCTGAAATTAAATCACTTGATGATGAAGAAAAAGAAGCCATCTGGGTAGTCGAAAAAATAAAGACGCTTTTGCAGCAAAAGACTCACCCGGACATTGAAGGTGAAATTCGATTGGATAATATGGCTGTCTTGGCTAGAAATAAATATGTCTTCAAACCACTGGAAAAAGAACTCGAGAAAAACCCAACTATAACATTCTTTTACAAAAAATCAAATGAAATGTCCGAAAGTGAATCGGAATTGATTAAGATGTTCGACCTGGGAACACGGATCATTATAAATCCAAAAGATGAAATTCATTTTGCTCGTATTCGAGAATTGGCAGGAATCAAGACTCAACCTGATATTACTTATGAAAATGGGTATGAAAAATTGGCTTCTCTAAGAGTTAAGATAATTGATCCCTTTATTCTTGAACAATTCGAAGTAACTCTTAGTGCATGGAAAATTCTTTCGGAAAACGAATCCGATTTCAACCGGGCATTAGATACAATTAAAAACTATATTCAAAAATATATCAAACCGGAAGATCCCTCACAAATGGCATTAATATTAAATGATATAGAAGAATGGGAAAAACTATGGACAAAATATAAAAAACAGGTTTCCAAAGAAAACCGGTCTTTAAAGCATTTTAGAAGCTCAATTGCGATGGGGACATTACAAATTCCACATAATATAAATGGACTAACATTGGGAACAATCCACTCCGTGAAAGGACTGGAATATGATATAGTTTTTCTGATTGGAATGACAGAAGGAACTTTTCCAGATTATAGAGCTATTAAAAGTGGAAGTGATGCGATGAAAGAGGAAAGAAATAATGCATTTGTCGCCATCACACGAGCTAAAAGACTACTTTATATCACTTATCCATTGAAAAAACTAATGCCCTGGAAGGAATACCAGGAACAAAAAAAATCCAGGTTTCTTCCATAAAAGATAAGTACACCAGAATTTTTACAATATAGTAGGGCAAACATTGAGGAAGGATACTGAGGACCCCATCAAATAATCAGTATCTTGAAAAAGTCTCTTTTAAATAATAAAATAGAGCATTATACAATTCAAAACGAATTAGTAACATGAAACAGTTCATTAAACGAATTATTGATTTTTTAACAGCGTTGTTGCTTTTAATTCTACTTTCTCCTCTTCT
>JAKAGC010000607.1 GCA_021817755.1 Acidobacteriota bacterium
CCGATAAAATAGATTCAGCTCAACTCAGTGTCGAAGAAGTCCTCCATCCTGAAAAAAACTATTATCAATCTTTATCAATGACCATACTCAGCCATAATCGCGAAGATGAACCCTACTGGAATCATCTTGTCCAATTACTGCGTACCCATTCTATCGAAGAAGTAGTTCAAGATCCCGAAGTTAAGACTCGTATTGCGCAAGCTCTTAAGATTAACCAGGATTTTATTTCTTTATTAAAAAAACATACCGTTATGTATTCCCATATCACTATTTCCGATTTTCGGCCCCTTGGATACCAGCCTCAGGGAAATCGTTTTCTTGTTTTTTATCTTTATCCCGAGTCTATTGTCAATATTCGAATCCGTTATGATAAAGAAGATTTGACTAAGGTACGTATCAGTATTGGCCACAGTATTTTTAATCGTCAGTGTAATGTGAATGCAGGTTTATTATGTTCTCAATTTCGGGGAGGAGGTCATCGCGGCGCTGGGGCATGTACCGTATCTGCTGAAAGAACTGCTGAGGTCATGTCCGTCATGCTGGAAATCCTTTCTGCCAACCTCTCATTTCCATTCCCCATTCTTTTTGATGATACCTCTTTCGTTGTTGTAGAAAAACCCGCAGGTATTCCATGTTCCGAATCCTTTATAAATTCTATACACACTCATCTTTTTAAAATTTCCCAGTTTACCGGAGCACTCTATCCTATCTTCTCAATTAATAGAGAAACCTCCGGCATTGTTGTATTTGCAAAAGATCAAAAACTCCATGATCAATTACGTGCTGATTCACAAAATAGCCGGCGAATTTTTATGGTTCTTGTTCATGGGAATATAAATCTCGGTGGAGGTAGTAAATCTCTTCCTATAACCTATTCCGAAGACGAATCCATCCCAGGATCAAAAGATAAATGGTTTTGCATAAATAATTTTTATTTTCAGGTTATGCATCAAAGTTCCCGATATTCATTGCTTAGAGTTGACCCCGGTGCCATTGATTCACCTGAATCACGAATTCGAGAAGTTTTAAAGAATAATGGAACTCCGGTTGTTGATGATATTAATACAGGGAAGTCCGTTTTCTCTTTTCATCGCTCCGGTATACACTGTGGCTTTTTTGCATTCAACCATCCCCAAACTCAAAAACGTATCGTGCTCGAAGCTTCGATGTCGGTTCCTTTCCTCGTATTTGAAACTACATCTGAGATTTAAAAATGTACAACGCTTTTTTTTTTAGTATTATATTAATTCTATCCAGCTTATTAACAGCCCAGGTTCCCACCGTTTCTACATCACATGGAACCGGAGTATCCGGTTATGCCATTACCCTTGCACCTCAAATAAATGAAAAAACCTGTCTATATTCCCAAGATGAACTCGAAAGTTTTTTATGTGCGCTTTCCCCTGGATTTATAGAACAAGAAGATATCGATAACGACAGTTTTACATTTGTTGCTTTTACCCGGTTTAAGGTAAATCCAAGTCATCAAGTTAATCTCGCGTACCGGAATGAAATTAACAAATGGTTTGAAGATATTGTAACAGTCACAACCCGCGGTTATGTGACTGCAATGGATACCGACACCATAACCCGGTTTTTCAAAGAAGTCAATCAAATTATCCATGAAGATAAATTTATATATACTCCAGGGCTCCCCGCTGCCAATATAATCATCGAGATGGAGCCTCCCGGAGGTTTACGGTATTTTGATAGCCGTATTGGTGAAACCAGTAACCTAAAGGATAATATGGGGGTTCGCTTAATCTTTTCCGATTCGAAAATCGATGTACGTCCCTATAATACCGGTGGAGGAGCTATTGTCGGTAATTTAAAAAAAATATTTTTTACACCCGAAGAACATGCGTTTCGCCGTAATAACCGGTTTTGTAAAGTGGTATTAATCAATGTACTCGATCCCATAACTCGCCGTACTTTGATTATACATGAGTTACTCCATACACTCGGTTTCTCCGGTCATTCCCCTTATCCTGGTAGCAATCTTTTTCCTTATCCATATAGGAAACTTGAGAATGGCTTTAAAGGTCCCATAATTCCTTCTCTTGCTGCGCGAATGATAGAGATGTTGTACAGACCGGAAATTGCACCGGGTATGAATGTTAAGGAGGCTCGCGATCTTTTAGCTAACCTCAAAAACGCTAATTCAACTTCTAAAGAGGAAATCTCTCTATATGTGTCTCAGCGTAGAAAATTATTGACTTCAGCAAAAGACTTGCTTCTTTCCCGGGCAAAGCAAAGTTATGATCTGCGAATGGGACTTTATATCGACCTGGATAAATTATCCAGGGAATTGGAACAGCTACTCAGTGAGTTTCGAAACATTCTGAAAACAACAGGTCAAAACATTGAGTTAATACAGCGTATTTCCGACACTTCTTCCATGCTTGACAGGTTGCAAATAATCAGGGCTGAAATAATTGCGCTTCAATTTTATAAAAAATCCGCTGATGAAAACCGTTCTTTCGCATCTGCCAAGGTCTCAGCAAAAATAAAAATGATTCGCACTTCTATAGATAAAGAACTCGATCTTTTGAATAAATTAATTCCTCTCATTAAGGCGATTGGAGTTGTGGAGAGTAAGTTATCTTCCGTTGAAAATCCTGCGGAGATTCAAACCCTCGAAAACAGTGTCCGTTGTATTCTAAGGCAGGAATGGTATCTTAATAGAATTAACCCCCAATTCGGGAAAAATTAATTTTCAATACGGTTGGAATAATGCCTTTAGCCACTACTCAAGGATTCGTGCTCGGTTGGTCTCCTTATAATGAACAAGATCGCCTCGTTACTCTATTTACAAAGGATAAAGGAACTTTACGGGCGATTGCACCCGGATCATTAAAAACCGGAAATCGTTTTGCATCGTTATTTGAATTATTTACTGAGGGAGAATTTCATTATTACTGGCAGGAAAACAGGGAATTAATAACCATTTCGCGCGGAGAAACAATCCACAGCTATTTTAGGATTGTATCCAATCCAGGAAATATTTTTTATTTTTATTTGATGGCTGATGTATTATTAACTTTTATTCCATTTCATAGCAGTGATCCCCGTTTGTATAAATTATTAAATTCCATTCTTACCCGAAGTGAAGAAAATATTGCCATCGATTTGTTATTACTTTATTTTTTAGCCTGGACCCTTCGAATTGAAGGGTTAATGTTCAATCCCCGGATGTGTAGTAATTGCAATATGCGTAATCTGGAACAGGTGTGGGTTCGGTCCGATTTCCGTGGAATACTATGCTCTGATTGTAGAACAAATGAATCGCTAATCCTTTCAAAAGAGGAGTTATCATTTATCGGTTGGACCGAGAAGAATTCGCCCGAGTTGCTTGAATCCTGGCGTGATAGAATTGATATTGCAAAGTTGATACGTTTTTTTACAAGGAAAATAGAATTTCACGGAGAATGTACGTTAAAATCCTCTCGATATTTAAAAGAATTCGCTTAAAGTTAATTAGAAACCATTTAATTCTTTATCAGATTTGATTTTGTAC
>JAKAGC010000608.1 GCA_021817755.1 Acidobacteriota bacterium
GTTCAACATGAATGGATTAAATCCTGGGAGGATATCCATTATCAATTCGGTTCCAATCCCAATAAATTTCCTCCTTCCATGAAATCTCTCGCTAAACGCGTTGAAAAAGGAACGCCCTTTCCTTTTATAAATTCTGTTGTCGCTTTATTCAATTATATCTCATTAAAATATTTAATTCCCTGTGGAGGAGATGATACCACTACCATCCATGGGAATTTAAAATTAGGCTTTGCCAACGGTAATGAAGTATTTATACCCCTCGGCGATACCAAGCCTGATCCTCCTTTTCCAGGCGAGATCATCTACTATGATGATCAAACTTTAAATGTTATGTGCCGGCGCTGGAATTGGAGAAATGGTGATTTTTCAAAAATTACCCCGGAAAGCAAAAATATCGTCATCAATATCGATGGCGCACAAAATGTTCCGATGGATATCATTATCCAGGCCAGGGACGAACTCGCTCAATTGCTCATCAGGGAATGTTCCGCACAATTGGAGACCAGTATCCTCCACAAGGATCAATCCCGGATAGAAATCCATATTTAATTAATCATAAACGGAGGTTAAAAAGATAAGATGAAAAAGTTTATATTATTTATTCTTGTTGCAGTTCTCGGCTGTGGATTATTAATTTCAGCCAATCCCACAGTAAAATTCGAAAAATTCGAATTAAAAAACGGATTACGTGTGATAATTTCTGAAAATCACAGTAGCCCAATCGCTGCATATGCCATTTACTACAATGTCGGTTCCCGTAATGAAGTAAAAGGCCGTACCGGATTTGCACATTTATTTGAACACATGATGTTCCAGGGATCCGAGAATATCCCGCGCAATGGTCATCATTTATGGATTACTCGCGGTGGCGGAAGTACCAACGGTTCTACTTCCCAGGACCGTACCAATTACTATGCCTCTGTCATGGCCAATCAGATTGCTGTTACGTTGTGGGCAGAGTCTGATCGTATGCGTTCTTTGAAAATTACTCCTGAAAATTTTGAAAATCAGCGTGCTACTGTAAAAGAAGAGAAAAAACAAAGTCGTGATAATCAACCCTATGCAGAAGCCAGGGAAAAATTAGACGAACTCATGTTTGAATCTTTTCCGTATAAACATTCTGTAATCGGTAGCATGGAAGATTTAAACGCTGCCCAGTTACAAGATGTTCAGGATTTTTTCAATACATATTACGCCCCCAATAATGCAGTTTTGGCTATTGTCGGTGATATTAATCCCGCAGAAGCCAGAAAGCTTGTTGAAAAATATTTCGGTTCCATTCCTGCTCAAACTCCTCCTCCTCCCGTTGTCATCGATGAGCCTCAGAGAGAGCGTGAGAAAAAACTTGAAATGATCGATAAATATGCCAATATCCCCGCCGTTTTTGCTGGATACAATATTCCTCAAAAAGGTCATCCCGATTCCTATGCCCTTTCATTTCTTGCAGATATACTCTACTCCGGTGAAACTTCCCGTATGTACAAACGCCTTGTAAAAGAAAAAGAAGTTGCAGTTAGCGTCAATGGAAGAGCAGATTTAATGCGTGGTGCCGGTGTTTTTTCTCTCAACATCATGGTCAGACCCGATAAAAGCCCCCAGGATGCAATGAATCTAGCATTGGAAGAAATTGAAAAAATCAAAAATACACCTGTCTCTCTTGCCGAATTAACCAAAGCCAAAACCGGTTTCAAAGCCGATTATATCAATTCAATAGAAGGTGTACTTCCTATTGCTATGCGGCTTTGTGAATTCGAACTTTACAATAATGATGCAAGTTTAATTAATACCGAGCTCGATAAATACATGGCTGTAACTCCCCAGGATATCATGAGAGTTGCAAAGAAGTATCTCATTTCCAGTAATTTATCTCAAGTTACTGTACTTCCTGCCAGTACACCCGTTCCCGATGAATCCTTCCGAAAAACTGCTCCTTACAATGAAACTCCTATAGCATATCAGTTCCCTCGTGGAAAAGAGAAGACCCTTGATAATGGATTAAAAATGTGGGTAGGAGCCAGAAATGAACTCCCCAAAGCTCGTATTCAGTTTTATTTCAAAGGTGGTGCATTGTATGAACCTACTGACAAAGTTGGTATATCGTCAATACTTGCCAATATGATGCTTCAGGGATCAAAGAAGTATCCAGGCGCACTCGCCCAGGAGAAACTCGATGAAATGGGTGCTTCTGTTAATGTGAATGCAGGACCTGATTTTATTGTTGTTTCCATTAATACATTAAAAGAGAATTTAGTACCTGTTATGGATATTGCAGCCGATATCATCATGAATCCCCAGTTTGATGATGCCGTATTGCAGCAGAGGAAGCGGAATATGTCCAGCCGGATTGTTCAGCAGTATTCCAACCCTCTATTTCTTGCTTCATCCATGTTATATCGCCAGGTATTCGGAGATCATCCTTACTCCCATATCAATGCTCCAGCCAATGCTCCGTATGTCAGTATGTTACAGATTTCTCCCACACCCGAATCATTGAATCTCATTTCTAAAGCCGATCTGGACGCTTATCACAAAAAATTCTTTATCCCCAATGATGCCATGGTTTTTGTATTTGGCGATATCGATCAAAACACCATATTTAATCAGATGAACCAGTGGTTTTTGAATTGGAAAAAGGGAGAACCCATTGCAGAAGTTAAAGCTCAATTGCCCTCATTCCCTGATAAGCGGATAATTCATCTTATCGACCGTCCCGGTTCAGTACAGTCTTATATACTATTGGGAAACCAGTTATTCAAACGTGATAATCCTGATTATTTCCCGTTCCTCGTAGCCAATAAAGTACTCGGTGGTGGCCGTCATATCGGTGGTGGATTTTCCGGAAGATTGTTCTTGAATCTCAGGGAAGAAAAAGGGTGGACATACGGTTGTTATTCATGGATTATTCCTTTCTTGCAATCAGGATTATTTGCCATCAATGCAGAAGTACGGACAGAAATAACCGGTGCCGCTCTTTCTGAGATTTTTAAAGAGATGGAGCGAATTAGGAAAGGGGATATCTCTGCTGATGATATGAAATTTTCCCGTACCTTTCTTGGAAATGTGTTGCCTTTGACGCAGGAAGGAGCTAATGGAATTATCCAGGGAGAAGCCGAGTTAAAGTTATACAATCTTCCTGCTGAATATTGGGATAATTACAATAAAAATGTCAACCAGGTTACGCTTGAGCAGGCAGTAGAGGCAGCTAACAAGTATTTATTGTTCAATAATAATACCGTAGTAATCGTTGGCGATGCTGCCAAGATTGAGAAAGATTTAAAGCCTTTGTGTGATGAGTTAAAGGTATATGATACAAAAGGTAAATTGATAAAGTAGTAAAAAATATTTAATCTCACATATAGCCGGGAATCTTTTTATGAAAGTAAAAAGGTTCCCGGCTTTTTTTTTGCACAGAATTTGAATTATTAAAAGAAAGTCTTAAGTTTCATAAAATATGACACCATTATAGAGGTGTTAATCAAGGAGTTTATCTAAAATTGCTTGTAGAGAGAAAAGATCG
>JAKAGC010000609.1 GCA_021817755.1 Acidobacteriota bacterium
TTCCGAATTCATAAAAACAGGTGGACCATTCCGGGTTCGAATCGAATACAATGCCCATTCAAAAGTTAATCGTCCGGTTTTCGGTATTGCGATCTATACTGAGAATGGTATTCATCTCACGGGCCCGAATACCCATAAACATGGCATTCAAATCGAATCGGTAGAAGGAAAAGGCATTGTAGAATACCAGGTTGAATCCCTTCCACTCCTTCCAGGGACATATCTATTTTCTGCTGCCATATATGATGTTTCCGGTTTTCATGCCTATGACCACTGGGAGCAGTGCTGGAAATTCCATGTAATCGAGTCCGAAGCCGTTCCCGAACGCTACGGGATAATGGCTATTCCCGCTCGATGGAGGATCGAAAATGGAAAAGGACAATAATCCGATTGAAAACGATTTCCTCCTGGATTACCCCTTTGATTTATACCAGAGAACACGGGATATCCAGGAAATAATCAATATAATAGCCGGGGAGACTCACAAAGACTCCTTGAAAATTCTGGATGTAGGGGGTTATCGAATCGAAGCCGATGATCGCGACAATCTTTTGCTTCGCGAATTTCTTCCCCAGCATAATATCTTTGCTATGGATATGGTTCAGGCTTCCATTCCCCATTATGTCCGCGGAGACGGTACACAGCTTCCCTTCAAGCCCGGCAGCTTTGATATTGTGGTTACCTCGGATGTCTACGAACATGTCCCGCCTCAAAAACGCCTCCTATTTCTCGATAACCTTATTGAAGCTTCTACAGGATTCGTAATCCTAGGCGCTCCCTTTTATTCGCCAAAGAATGAACTGGCAGAGAAAATAGTATTCGAGTATGTTCGAAAAGCGCTTCATTCGGAACAACTTCAATTAAAAGAACATATTGAAAACCGTTTACCTCATGCCCTTGAGTTGGAAAATATCCTTCAAGAAAAAAAACTCGCCTTTACCTCCTTTCAAAGTGGCAATCTAAGTAGTTGGATGACGATGATGATACTGAAGCATTATCTCATGAGTCTCCCTGATACAAAGAAGCTGGAAACCATGATCGACCGTTTTTACAATATGAATTTTTACGAGAGCGATCATGGGGGAGAAGGATACAGGCAGGTATTTATCATCGCTCGTGGTGAATCCTACGTTCCCATCCTGGAAAAATTAAATGCATTTTTCGCAAAAATGGCAGAAACCCATAAACATCAACGCCTTGAAACGATTGACTTAAGCCATATCAGAATGCTCCTGGATTTTGAAGCTCTCCGTACCCGGGCACTGATAGATGAAAAAGATGGCCTTATTCGCCATCAAGCTCTTCAAATAGAAGCACTTAATAATATGCGCAGTACACGGGTTTACAGGGTAATGCAATTCTTTAACCACCTTTTTCTTTCTCCGTTTATGGTTTCCGGTCGCTGGTGCCTTGCCAAATCCCGGCAAGCCTGGCTGGTTTTAACAAATAAAAGACCGCACCCATTTCTCTCATTAAGCGAAAAAGCATACCGCGGGTGGGTCAAAAAAAATGAACCGAAACCCCAAACTTACCCTACTTTAAAACAACAAGCAAACGAATTCAAATACTCCCCCCTCATCAGTATAGTTATTCCGGCCTACAATACGCCGCGGGAATACCTTGAAAAAGCCATACTATCCGTCCTCGATCAGGTTTATGAGAATTGGGAATTGTGTATTACAAACGATGGTTCTCCTGACAAAAATGTTCGCGAAGCACTCGATCAATATGCCAAAAAAGACGGCAGAATCCGTATAAAACATCTCCCCAAAAACCGGGGGATTGCGAGAGCCACAAATGAATCGCTTTCTATGGCGACCGGTGAATTTATCGCTTTTATGGATTCCGACGATACACTTCATCCCCTGGCATTGTATGAAATCGTATCCTTTTTAAACGAGCAACCTCAAGCAGATGTTATATATACGGATGAGGATAAACTAACTCTGGATAATAAGCGGCGCAGACCGGAATTTAAATCCCCCTGGAACCCGGATTTATTTCTTACTTATAATTATATAAACCATCTCACTGTTTGCCGGAAGAAAATAGTGGATGAAGTGGAAGGTTTTAGAACCAAATACAACTGGAGCCAGGATTACGATCTTTATTTGCGTATTACTGAAAAAACGGATAAAATTTTTCATCTGCCAAAGATTCTATATCACTGGCGAGAAATGCCCAATTCATCTGCTTCAAAAGTGGATGTACGCCCGAAAGCCCTCGCTGCATCCATTGAGTTATTGAATGAAACGCTGCAACGACGAGGTATTCGCGGTACTGTCACGCAAGGATTAAGACCGGGTACTTTCAGGATAAGAACGTAATGACAGGGGCTCGTTTTGAAAAACCCGCCCCTGCACCCCACCAAAACTTTTTATATGAAAAATAATATTTTTAACTTTTTTAAAAATTTATTAAACAAAAGTTTTTGGTCAACCTTTTTTCAAAAAGGTTGGAAACGAATCAAAAAAACAAAAATTTACGGGTTTTCCTACTTCAGACCTCCTGATTATCGCTATCAATTAGAAGTTTTCAAACAACGTGTTAATCCCAGACGAAGAAAAGAAATAGAATCCCGAATTCAATCGTTTTCATATAAACCTTTAATCAGTGTAGTTATGCCGGTCTACAATGTCGAACGCCAATGGCTTATTGAAGCAATCGAATCGGTTTTTAAACAGATTTACACTGATTGGGAATTGTGTATCGCAGATGACGCCTCTCCTGCACCCTATATAAAAGAAGTTCTCGAAAACTACCGAAAAAAAGACCCACGTGTTAAAGTTGTTTATTTGTCCAGCAATGTCGGTATTGCATTATCTACGAATGAAGCTCTTACTCTGGCCAAGGGTGAATTTGTCGCATTTATGGATCATGACGATTGTTTAGCTCCCAGTAGTTTATTTGAAGTTGTGGATTTATTAAACCGTGAACCTCTCACAGACCTAATTTACACAGATGAAGACAAATTAAGTATGGGAGGACTCCGGCTCAGACCTGTACGAAAACAAGCATGGGATCCATCCCTTCTTCTTTCTTATAATTACATTTGTCATCTTGTTGTATGCAGGTCCAATCTTATCCATACCATAGGACAGTTACGTCAGGGTTTTGAAGGCAGCCAGGATTATGATTTCCTCTTACGAATCACTGAACTGACTAACCATGTTGTTCATATTCCTAAGGTATTGTATCATTGGCGCATGATACCCGGTTCAGCCGCGGCAATTATCGACGCCAAGGCAAAGGCCTTCGATCATGCCCGGAAAGCCCTTCAAGAAGCATTAATCCGTCGTGGGATAAAAGGAAAAATAGAGGATGGTCATCTTCCGGGCACATTTCATGTGATTGAAGAGGAATCATAAGGCAGAAATACCATGAAACAATTGAAACAATATTTAAGACAATTGAAAGCCGTAATTAAACCTGTTCCCAATATTTCCATGAAGCAGGTTTATTCGCAATATTTCCAGCATCATGAAGCATTGGGGGCGACGATG
>JAKAGC010000610.1 GCA_021817755.1 Acidobacteriota bacterium
GGTTCCACTATTACCATAAATCGAAAACCCGGAAGTTGTTTTTTCAGTAGTCCCAGGTTTCGCATATGAACGATTCCTGTGGGATAAAATAATACACAATGTTCTATATCTTTATTCATTCGTTTCCTTTCTTAAGTTTATATTTAGTATAATATTTTTTACCCTGGAATTCTAATACTTTCCAAGGATTTTTTTTATTTTGTATTTAATACGATCCAGCAGGGTAATTTTTTGTTGTTGCCAACCTTCTTCGTTCACCACTTTTCGGAACTCGTGTTGACCCTCTTTATAATTGTTCTGTGTAAGGTGAGAATCCAGTTTATCCAGTGCATTTTTCATTCCTGTGGCCAATTCGCGGAAGGTTTCGATATTCATTACAAAACGGTAATCCCTGTAATGAATATGAATCGCATCGATCACTTTCTCTTCCTGTAGTTCTATTTGAAGCCGGTTTGGAAAGTACTTACTTTCATGAGGTTTCGGGCTTTTTTCAAGCGGAGTCAATTGCCGCTTTAAGCCCCCTGCAACCAATATGCCGTCGAAGATTTCCTGTTCTTTGTACTCTGGGTGTTTTTTTAAATACTTTTTTACTTCCGAGGCACTCTCTTTAAGAACATCCGTAAACTCGAAAAATTCTTCCACGCTAAACATTAATCGTATTTCCCTGAAATGGATATGCACATTTTCCGAAAGATCCACAAATAGACGGGAGTTATGCAGCTCACGATCCGGGAGTTCTTTATTTTCTAATACTTCTAAGATTGATCCCATTTCTTATCCTCGTTTAAATAATTTCTCCTTAATTTTTTTTAAAAATTTGTAAAGCCTGAATTTATAAGTGGGCCTGTATTTATTGATAAAATGATAATTTTCCGCATCAGCCGCCCAACGGTCCAGGTAACCGCTAAACTGATAACGATATTCGGTTTTTTGGTCAAATTCTTTTAAAAGAACCTCAGCCTTGCGAAGAGGTTCGCTTTCATCGAATGTTCCCTCGATAATGATACACTTTAACTTTTTCTCCCCTGAGACCAGGTGAGCGTAATACCGATGATGACCATTTACAATATAATAGATATCATTTTCTTGAACAACCACCACAGGTGCCATATATTGCTTTTCAGCCACCTGTTTTTTAATATGCTCGATATAAGATAAATCAGGTTGCCACTCCGTTAATATATCCCTATACCAACGGGATTTGATCTTTTCGATTGGGATATATTTTACATCTCGTGAATTCATCGTTTTTCGATTTTTTTCTTTTCCTGTGAATTTGTTTATAATGTTTTATCGATTATCGCATGAATCTTTGAACGCACACGCTGTTTCACGGTCTTTTTCGGAGTAATCCCCAGCCGGATCGGCTTCAAATGCACGATCTGATGTTTTTTTAAATCTCGATTGTAGCTCTCGGTAATATTCAACGCCTTGTAAATCGCTTTCTTTTTTTCATCAGAGCCATATGTTTTGATTGCATAAAAGAAACCGAAATCCGAATTCCTATAGCGTTCATAAAAGGGATAGGGATAATCTCTTAAAATCAGATCGAATCCCGCAAAATCCAGCATTTCTACTACTGCCTGTTCGGATGGTGTAGTAATCATCTCCTGGAAACCCGTTGAATCTTTTTCAGGATTTTCACGTTTGATTTTTAGTATCGGTTCCGGTTCCCGGGAAGCATACGTACTGATAAGCAGCATCGAGTTGGTCATCTTCCCAAGGTTAACCAATACATCGATCGGGGCTGAAAGATGATACAGCAATCCATAGAGCAGCGTAATATCGAAGGATTCTTTTTTAGGATCAATATCCTGGAGATTTTGAATCTCGAATTCGCTATCCACATAGCCAAAGTACTCTTTCACCATGTTTGCCCGGCGGATCGCTTCCTTGCGTAAATCGATACCCTTTAAATGCCCCGCACCACGTTTTAAAAATTCAAATCCATAAAATCCATCCCAACATCCCGTATCCAGTACACGTGTGTTTTTAATTCCTTCCGGGAGTATGCAACCCGCGATGGTTTCGATAGTCGGCATCAGCTTCTCAATTCTCCATAAATGCCAGTCTTTGAACCAGTCACGGAACATCTTTACCCATGTTCCATCTTCCAATTGAAAAGGATGTCGCCAATCGGAAACAGATAATAGCTGCGCTTTAACCTCTTCTGATTTCATATTTACCTCTTCCTTCTCTCTTATTGAAATAATTTATCGTTTCCTTTCGAAACAATCGCAAACAAAATTAAAAAATATCTCTGCATACCGTGAAGGAAAGACGAAATCCTTAAACACGGAAAAATTGCGGTTATCCATTGTATGATGTTTAAGTACCCATTTGATGGATGATGCAAGTATTTCGGGATCATCCACATAATAAGATGATGAAAGTGCAGCCGGTCCATCTTCATTCATGCGCGGTGCATCCAGATGGTTGTATCGTTTCCATTTATCGAATAACACAACAGGAACACCATTTAACAGGGATTCCTGGATAATGGTAGATGAATAACTGATTACCAGATCTGCAATTGTCAAAACCTCTTCAAAACTCCCTTTGTCGCTTATCGAGACATTCAAGGGAAGAGGAATCAGCGCTTCGATCTCTTTCCGGGTAATCGGTTCTCCCGGATGAAGCCGAATGATTAACCGGAAATCCGGCATTTGTTCCACAGCATTGACTACATCCGTTAAACTCGATACAAGCTCGTCCAGAGATTCCAATACATAGAACCGGCAACTTTTCCGGGATTTCATCGAAGGCGCGTAAACCATGACCTTTTTATTTTCCCAAATATCTCCCAGGAAATCCTGCCGTTTTTCATCCCGAGTTACGATATCCACTTTAGAAAAAATCAGGTTCGCTGTTTCCATTACTGTGCCTTTATAACCTGTCCATTTAAGATAAGAAGAAACAAGCGGGGATTGAGAAGCTGCATATTTAAAATCATCCGTAACCTGTGCTTTTCCGATATGGATTTCTTCCAGTTGCGCTTTCGGGTCTGAAGGAGCTACCAATCCTTTTTGAGGAATAATGATACAGGGAATACCCAATTCCTGCCCCAATTCTCCCCATGCCTGGTAAAACTCTATGGCAACAGGTGATACCACAAGTTTCGGATCCAGGTTTTCCAGGATCATCGATTGCCCCCGGGCCAGTCTGCACAGATAATAGAGATAAACTGAAAGATCGCATTCTACTTTCCTGCTTAACTCATCTTGCAAAGCGCATTTGTTATAAATAAACCCCTCTCCGTTTTGGCGGATGAATTCGCGATAGATTTCACGGATAGCTTTAAGCCTTGGCGGCTCTTTCCGCTGCGGACCGTGGTCGAATATAGCAAGAGGAATTGAAATACGAGCCCCTTTGCGGCGTTTAATCCGTTTGAAACACAGTTTTAAAAATCCACCAAACGATACCCCCTGGTGTGATATAATAGCATTCACCGCATCCGGGTACCGAAGTACAATATCATCGCACAGCCGTTCCA
>JAKAGC010000023.1 GCA_021817755.1 Acidobacteriota bacterium
AATCTTTTAGTCGGAATGAAAGATGGATATGTTCCCGACCTGACAAAACCATTTTTAAACTTTGTCGCTGGAGTTAAAATCGAAGCTCCACTTTTTGACGGATACCGCAATAAATACCAACGTGCAGAAGTTTATGCTAATATTAAAATGCTTGAGGACCGAAAACGAGATTTACAGGAATTTATTAAAGCCGAAGTACTCCAGGCAGTAAATGAATTGCAATCCAATAAAAAAACACTTGAAATGTCCCGGATGAATATAAAATTAGCCGAAAAAGCAGTCGATTTCGCAAAAGCCAAATATGAAGCAGGAACTGTTACTAACCTCGATTTGCTTATTGCAGAGGAAGCCAAAACAGATGCCGACAATCTTCAATTAAGAGCACTTTACAAGTGTGTCCTTTCCGAATATACATTAATGAGAGCCATAGGTAATACTATCGTATATTAATTAATAATTTGAATTCTGTTATAAAGAATTAAAATTAGAAAAAATCCCAATCAACCTTTCTCAGTTAGATAAACTCCAAATAATACCACTAAAGACCCCACTAACAGATTAACGCCTATTACCTCGCCCAAAAATATTGCCGCAATCACATAACTCATCGGAGGAATTGTATAGAGATAAACACCCACTTTCTGGGATTCCGATTTCTGCAACGCCAGGAAATAAAGTAAAGTAGCAAGAAACGAACAGGTAACACCCAAAAACGCAACAGCTCCCCACGCTTCTAATGGAACCGATGAAATTGAGAATCCCGTTCGCTTCATTTCAACCAAACCGATTGGAATCATATAAATAGTGCCGATAAACGTTACGATTGCAGTTAAATCGATCGCACTCATACGCTTCATCATATCTTTTCCAGCTACAGTAAAAATTCCCCACATGACAATACTTAGAAATACCAGGATATCTCCAAGTAAATGCCCTTCAAGTCGGAAATTTTTCAACGTATCGATACCCTGTACAATCAAAACCCCCAATAATGCAAGCCCAATCCCTGCCGTTTTCTTTAATGTCAAGCGTTCACCCAAAAAGAACACCGCAATCAATGTAATCGAAATCGGACCTGTCGCAGCATATAATGATGCATTCGATGCAGTTGTATAGGTTATCCCTATGGTTTGAATGCCATAATGAAGTCCTGTACCGAAAAGGCTCAACAGGATCATTTTCCCCCAAAACCCCGGATTTCCTTTCGGTATTCTTTTTTTCTCCACCAGGAACCAAATAATAAAGCATAAAGAGGAAACCATTAATCGAAATAATACCACAGTGAGCGGTGGAATATAAACAAGGGCTATTTTACTTGCAATAAAGGAAGCCGCCCATAAGAAACACGCACTAATAAGCGCAATACGGGCTCCCAATGAAATTTTATGAGGATTCATCGTGATTAATTACTCTATATAAGCCTATTGGCGTGTAAATTGAAACGAATAATTTTCGGATTCAAGGGTATAATAATTATTTTTATTATCAGCCAGTACTAAAGCCAATTGAACATTTGCAGGATTTTTAGCATTAAATAGATCACCAGTGACCGGAATAACAGTTTCAAGGCTAATTGTTACATAATCAACCGCTTGTGAAGTAAATTCTGTAATGACTTTGTCTCCCAATAATTCCTTGTATGTATCATTGCTGATGAAATTTATTGCCGATTCCAGATCCGTTGATTCATAAAAAGAAAATGACCACACATAAGGTGTAAGATATAAATAATCTTTCCCGATGGCAGGTTGAGTTATCTTTATTCGGGCCATAACTTTAATCATCGTTGTATTAGAAGCTGAATCATAAGAACCACTTCCTGTAATTAATACTACTTGTAAATCGGAACTATCAAGAGCGAACTTTTTACAACTTGTAGAAGAAACAAAGGTGACCATCAAAAGTACCAAAACAAAGATATTACATAACAAACGTTTTCTCATTTTGCACTCCTTTCATATTAATATTATACAAAATAAAAATAGAAATCAAGTACCTTTCCATAAGAAGAAAAAATTTTCACCTTCTTGACATCCTGACATGAAGTTGTTATAATAGGTCTTAATTTTTAGGGCTGTCCCGAAATGAAAGCCGACGTAGCTCAATGGTAGAGTACTTGACTGTGGATCAAGTTGTTATGGGTTCAAATCCCATCGTCGGTTTTTTTTTACCCCCGGAAGAGATACAGTAAAAGCCCTTTAGGAGATCGTCATGCGCGGGATTTTACCAAGGAAAATAAAAGGTTTTCGGGATTTAGGGCCCGAATTAACTCGAGTCAAATGGGATATCATTCATTCAGCTTCTCAAATTTACCGAAATTATGGATTTGAACACTGGGATACCCCTGTTATAGAATATGCCGATTGCCTCGGAAAATATTTACCCGAATCCGACAGCGTCGCAGAAGGTGTATACTCTTTCCAAAACCCTGAAAAAGAACCCGTTTATCAAACCGATGGTAAAGAACTACGCGATGAAAACGATCACGTAGTAATGGAAAATCATTTCCTTACTTTAAGATATGATTTAACCGCTCCTCTTGCCAGAGTATATGCAGAAAAACTCTGGGCTCAGTTTCTAAGAAACCAGGTACAGGAAAATAAAACCCCCCTGTTTCGCCGTTACCAGTATGGACCCGTTTACCGCTTCGAGCACAAATTAGATCCCGGACGATTCAGGGAATTCTGGCAATTGGATTTCGATACAGTCGGTTCCGATGATGTTTCTGTAGATGCCGAAGCATGTATGATTCTTTCCGATGCCATGGAAGCTCTCGGTTTAAAACGGGGCGATTACCTCGTTAAAGTTAATAACCGTAAATTACTCAAAGGGTTTCTCTATCATCTCGGTATTGACACAGACGAGAAAGAGCAAACCGTTCTCCGCGTCATCGATAAAGTCGATAAAATCGGTATTCAAAGCATGGGCGAAGAACTCGGAGAGGGACGCATGGATGTCTCAGGAGCTCGTATCCCCGGATTAGGCCTTGACAAAACAGTTATTCACCAGATCATGGACTTTCTCCAAAAGTTTTCCGATTCCGAAAAACGCGCACATGTTCTTGAAGCACTCGAAAAATCAGGAATAATGAACCAATATACCCAGGAAGGTATTCAAGAACTTCATCGAATCGATTCCACGCTAAAAGCCATAGATTTCCTCGAAGATCGCGTGATATTCAGTCCTTCCCTTGTTCGAGGGATGGGTTACTATACAGGCCCTGTTTTCGAAGTCGAATCCACACAGACGTTTAAAGACGAGAAAGGAAGAGAACGACGCGTAGGTTCCATTTGCGGCGGAGGCAGGTATGATAATCTCGTAAAAAACCTCCTCGGTATCAAAGTTCCTGCTACAGGAGCTTCAATTGGAGTTGACCGTCTCGCTGAATTGCTCTTTTTAACCAACCGTTTACCCTCCGTTACTCAACCCACGGGCCCTGTACTCGTTATTGTTTTCGATGATGAATTGATGCCCGAATACCAGGTTATTGCACGTGAATTAAGAAATAAAGGTGTAAACACTGAAGTCTTTTACGGTTTTCAACGTGGATTAAAAAAACAGCTTGCTTATGCCGACCAAAAGAACTGCCCTGTCGCTATTATGCTTGGTGAAGATGAATTGAAAAAAGGTGTTGTAACCGTTCGTGATCTTCGGCTCGGTAAAGAGATGTCCTCTGAAATCGCAAACAAAGATGAATGGAAGAAAAATGCCCAATTTGAAGTACAACGAGAACTTTTAATCGATAAAATAGTAAGCATGATATAAATTTATATAAATAAAGGGATTTAATATAAAGGAGTATTAAATGACTGACAAAGATATGGAAGATCATCATACCATTTATCTCGATGGTAAAAGCTTAACAATCGAAGATGTTATAAATATCGCAGAGAAAGGCTATAAAGTCGCTTTTCCACAGGAAATAAAAAATCGAATTATCGAGATGCGCGAAAAGCTCGATAAGCAACTCGTAGAACATCCTGAAATTAAAATCTATGCCACAAATGTATTGTATGGCGATTTAAAAGATAAGGAAGTTCCCCTCGATATGATAAAATCATTCCAGTTAAAGTGCGTTATGTCTCATAATTGCGGTACCGGCGATCCCTTGCCCCTTCATATCGTACGTGCAATCATGGCCATCCGCTTAAATTCCTTTGGAAGAAATTTATCCGCAATGCGTTGGGAAACCTGCCAGCTTTTAATCGATATGTTGAACAAAGGCGTAACTCCCTGGGTACTCGAAGAAGGCTCCGTTGGCGCCAGTGGCGACCTTGTTCCCCTTGCCATGATAAGTGCCGTGATGGTAGGGATCCCCGAAGCCAAAGCGTATTTTAACGGAGAACTGTTACCCGCCCAAGAAGCACTCAAAAAAGCCGGACTTCAGCCCACCCAATTAGGAGCAAAAGAGGGAGTCGGTATTATGAATGGGTCCAATTTTATCGCCTCCATGGCCGTTTTTGCCGTACGCGATGCCCAATCATTGATAAAGAATGCCTCTATCGCAGCAGCTCTCTCTCTCGAAGCCATTAGAGGTGAGCAAGATGCGTTTTCTCATTTAATTAACGACAACCGCCCACATCCCGGTCAATTGGCAATCGCCCAACAGATGAGAGATTTATTAAACGGTTCTTGCA
The DNA here is from genome assembly GCA_021817755.1 of Acidobacteriota bacterium. Taxonomy (GTDB): domain Bacteria; phylum Acidobacteriota; class Aminicenantia; order UBA2199; family UBA2199; genus JAKAGC01. The sequence continues at coordinate 4,638 of JAKAGC010000023.1, forward strand.
GAAGCTCTAAAGAATCCCAGGTTGTTAAATTCCCCGGTCAATCCGATGAATCCGCAAAAGAACGCATCCAGGACCGCTACAGCTACCGTTCCGTTCCCCAGGTTCATGGACCTGTTCTCGAAGCAGTGCAAAAATTACGCGATGTCGTATCCATTGAAATAAATTCCGCTACCGATAACCCTTTATTTTTTATCGATGAAAATGGATTTTTAAGAGCAAAAAGTGGAGCCAATTTTCACGGTCAGCCCATGGCCAATGTCATTGATTATGTGAAGATCGCTTTAACCGGTTTGGCTTTGATTTCAGACAAACGCAGCTTTTCCATGCTCGATCACCGTCTCAGTTACGGCTTACCCAATGATCTCGCATTCGATACCGCTAAAGCCGATGGCGGTTTAATGATTACACAGTATGCAGGCGCCGCACGGGCTGCCGAATGCCGCGTTCTTTCCACCCCCGCTTCCGTTATGTCTCTTTCTACTGCTGCAAATCAGGAAGATTTTGTATCCATGGGAAGTATCGGTGTTCTCCATCTCCGAAAAATCATTCACAATGTCGCAGTTGTAATCGGTGTCGAATTACTCTGCGCCCTCCGTGGTATCCAGTTAACAAAGGATTGGTTACCCAAAAACCTCCAGAAACTTGGAAAAGGTACATCCAAAGTATTTGAAAAGCTAGAAAAGGAACTCGGAGAAGCAGGTCATGATAGATATCTTCGTACAGAAATGGAGAAAACCATAAACCTCGTTAAATCCGGTGAACTCGTACAAATCGTCGAAGATTGTTTTAAATAGATTATATCCAATCCAAATTGGGGTTCTCATCTTTTTTTAGTAAGAACCCCTTTAAAATCCATTCCCAATGTTTTAGAATAATACTATCTAAACTTTTTGATTAAAATTTTCGTATTTTTTTCTTTCTTTGCGAGGTAAACAGTGGATTCAAATAAATTAGCCCTTATCATATTAGTTGCCATTATTGCACTGGCAGTAATCCTCATCACTCTGGTCATCCGTTCCATAAAAAAAAACATAAAGATGAATAAAGAACTCAGGGATCAGGGGGTCATCATTCGTGGGGACAGAGGAGAAGGAAATTATGAGAATATCTCCTTCACTTATTTACATTTCGGGGGAAGTAAAAATGCACCTCCCTATTTCGAAATAACCATTCAATGCCCTTCACCCGCTGCGTTTAAGATTACACGTGAAAGCGGTTTCGATCGTTTCTTTAAGCGGCTCGGCGTATGTGTTGAAATCGATACCGGCGACCTCGAATTCGATAAAATGTTCTATATCAATTCACGTACTGTTGAATTTACCCGCCAGTTACTTTCCGATCAAAAAAAGCGGGACACTGTACGAATGATTTTCGATGGCGGGTTTAATGAATTAACTCTTTCCGGAAATTTACTAAAAGCCAGATGGAACGGCTTCCCAAGGAATAAAAATCTCGAAATGGAAAAAGTTCAGCAAATAGCGTCATTCTTAAATACCATTGGCACCGATATCCCTGTTATCTACGAACCCGATCGCGTCGAAAATTCCGGGTGGAAAACCAAGCGCATTATTGCCTTCGCGGTTCCCATCACATTGATAATTACTGGAATCATAAGTTTAATTGCCGGTTTAACCACCTTTTTGCCACTCGATGAAGGTACCGTTATTCTCAATTCCTTTAAATACAGTATTCCCCTTTTACTCCTATTTGTTTTCATCGCTTTAAAACTTCTAAAAGGAAGGTCTTCCTCACATGTTGAATTAATTATCGTTACCGCTCTTGCATTGGGAGGATTTATTATCGCAGGAATGGGTTATGAATTGACATTAAACGGATGGCTCGATAATAAGGAAGCAACTACTCATCATACCATAGTAATAGATAAGTATTATACCAAAAGCAAGAACAATTATTCGTATTATGCCAATGTCCAATCCTGGAGACAGGGTAGAAAATCAGAAACATTAAAAGTCAGACGTTCTTATTATGATAATCTTGTTCCCGGCGTTTCCCGAATGTCCGTAACCACCAAGCCCGGAAAATTTGACTTTGAATGGATTGTGGATTACGAATAAAACACTCGAATCGAATATACGAATTTTGTAATTTATATTGTAATATCCAGTACTATAATTGAATTAGCCCCTTTACACCTATCTTCATTCCCCCATTAAAAGTTTCAACCATATAATTATAATCTGCTTTCAAACAGGTCTAATTTGTCTTAAATCATGATCTCGGTCGAAAAAACCACCCATTTATTGTATTATTTAAGCGTTACAGAGTGAATATAATTAATATAAAAAGATGTTAACAATGTTACGTTTTTGATTCAAATTGATGGTGTTGAGTAGTCTGATTTCTGCCCTGTCTTTAATTTTCGGATAGAATTAATTGCAGGGTGGAAATCGGCTTTTTTCCTACTTTGATTTTAACTTTCCATAAAATTCGTACAAATTCCCTACCGGTATAATCGAAATATTATCAGCCATCTTAATATCCGATTGGGAGGCCGGCAATATAAATTTTGTAAATCCCTGTCTCACCGCTTCTTTAATTCGATTTTCGATAAAAGTAACAGGTCGAACTTCTCCGGTTAATCCCACTTCTCCAATTATAATAAAATCCTTCGGAACATCGATATTCTTATAGCTCGTAACCAGAGCAGAAATAATAGAAAGATCACCCGCAGGTTCCCTTAAATTCATCCCACCCGTAATGTTAAGAAAAACATCCGATTTATAAAAAGGCAGTTTTAATTTTTTTTCAATGATCGAAATCAGCATCGACATCCGGTAAGGATCAAAACCCACTGCAATGCGTCGCGGATTGCCCACAAATGGACTGTCTGTCACCAGGGCTTGAATTTCGATCAAAATCGAACGCATCCCATTCAGAGCAGGGAAAATCGAGATCCCCGATTCGGAAACTTGCCGGTGTTGTAAAAAGAGAAGTGAAGGATCCGAGATCGACGTCAACCCGCTGTGGGTCATCTGGAATATTCCAATTTCATCCACAGAACCAAAGCGATTTTTTTCCGCTCTGAGAATCCGCAAATCCGTTTTTAACTCTCCCTGGAAATACAACACTGCGTCTACCATATGCTCTAACGTTTTCGGACCTGCGATTTGCCCTTCTTTATTGATATGACCGATTATAAATACCGTAATATCATTATTTTTCGCCAATTCGACAACCCGGGATGTTACATAACGCAACGATGAGATCGAACCCGAAATGGCCGGCCCTTTCTCAGAATAAAGCGTCTGGATCGAGTCGATAATTAAATAATCCGGTTTTAGATGCTCCGCACCACTTTCAAGGTCTTCCAATGTTCCCATTGTCAGAAGATGAATATTCGGTGAATGAACTCCCAGGCGGTTGGCCCGGACTTTGATTTGAACTCCCGATTCTTCACCCGAATAATAGAGAACTTTTCGGCCATTCTTTGCAAGTATACCCGCAACTTCCATTAAAAGAGTCGATTTCCCAACCCCCGGTTCTCCACCGATTAATACCACCGAATGAGGAACGATTCCTCCGCCCAATACCCGGTCGAATTCATCGATATTTGTAGTCTCCCGTTGAATTTTCAGATTATCGATTTCATCCAGGCTAATCGGTTTTACCGATAAAGATTTCTTTCCCCGTTTTCCCCCGTCTACTTCCCCTTCTGTCGAAGCGGCTTCCACCATCGAATTCCAGTTTTCACACTGTGGGCAGCGACCATAAGAAATTGGACTCTGGTATCCACATTCGATGCATTCATATAATACTTTTTTTTTCATATAATGCGTTTTGGAGCGAAGAGACACCAAACACAGGATGATCGATCGATCACACTAACTTCGTGACTTCGTGCTCTTCGCTCCTTATTGGATGGATTTTAGTGTTTATTGCTCAACAATCAACGAAAAGTCGGTAATCTTGGACAGAAGTTGATCCAATCGCTGTACAAATGCAATACGGTTTTCTCTCAATTTCCGGTCCTCTGCATTTACCATTACTTTATCGAAGAAACTGTCTATAAACGGTTTCATTTCAAGGAATTGTGAACAGCCATCCAGGTATTTATGTTCAAGCAGACTCGTTTCGATACGCGCTTTCGATTCTTTGAAAACATCGAAAAGAAGTTTTTCTTCTTTTTCCACAAGTGCATCTTCCGTTACATTATAAATAGGAGAGCCCTTGGTGATATTTTTCAAACGTCTGTGCAATGCAACAAGACCTTCGATTGAAGGAGTTTTTACAATCTTCAATACATCGTTTGCTCGCATGTACATTTTATAGATATTAAAATCATCGCTTGACAGAATCGAATTTACAACGTCATACCTGATTTTCAGGAAATCTTTAAACACATTCTCGATACGGGAAAGGAAAAGCTCTTTCAACTTTTGAGAAATATCATTTATGATCTCTTCATTATCTCCGCCGAATTTTAAAGCCGCGTGACGAATGAAGTTATTCATATTGAATTCCAATTTAAAATCGATAATTACTTTGATAATTCCATTCGCATCACGTCGAATTCCATAGGGATCCTTCGAACTCGAAATTTTCATGCCTTTAGAAAGAAAAGCCGCAGCATTATCGATTTTGTCTGCCATAGACAACAATCCTGCGCCAATATCTTCCATAGCCGCTGTACCGAATCCCTTCGGCTCATAATGACCATAAACCGCTTTCCAGGTTACCGGGTTGATATCCATCTCTTTCATATAGAGTCCACCCATGATTCCCTGGAGCGATGGAAATTCCCGTACCATTCGCGTAACCAGATCATTTTTACAATGATATGCCGCATCCCTTAGAGGTTCCAGTAACAAGAAATTATTCGTTTCTTTTACCAGGAATTCCACCAATGAGGCAATACGTTCGCTTTTTTCATGGAAATTACCCAGGTCCTTGTGGAATGTTACATTTACAAGATCTCCGCGAAGTGCCAGAAAATCATCTTTTCTGTCATTATCCCAGAAAAACTTCGCATCCTCAAAAGTAGCACGGATAACCCGTTCATTTCCTGTTTCTACATAATGGTTTTCATCCGGGATATTGGAAACCCCTACAAATATATTAAGCAGCTTGTTCGATTTATCGAACACAGGCATTAGTTTTTTCTCATTAATCATAAATGCAGAGATAATTTCTTGCGGAAGTTCCAGGTATTTTTTATCGAATTCACCGCAAAAAACTACCGGGTATTCATTATTGTAGATATAATCCTCCAGCATATGGCTATCCATGCGGACATGGGCTTTATATTCATCCTCTATATCTTTGATTTCCGAAAGAATTTTTTCCTTACGTTCATCTTCTCTCAGAATGACGAAGTTTTTCGAAAGCAACTCGCAATATTCCCGGTAAGATTTGACTTCAACCGGGCCATCCGATAACAGGATATGGCCATATGTAAAAGAAGTGGAATGATGACCCGCAAATTCAATACTGATCAACCGGTTATCGAATAGAGCAAGTAAATTCTTAACCGGTCGAATAAAATTAACACGCGAGGCATTCCATACCATTGTTTTTGAAAAGGTTAGCTCTTTAAGGATGGTAGGGATTATTTCCTTAAGGATCATATTTGTCGGACGGCCTTCAATTTTTTTCTCTACCACAAGGTAAGTTCCTTTCGGAGTATCCAACTCTTTCAGATCCGAAAGCTCTACTTTATTTGATTCCAGGAATTTTTGAAGGGCAATCGTCGGTTTTCCATTTTCATCATAAGCGATTCGTTTTGCAGGACCTTTTACTTGTTCTTCTTTATCATTCGCCCGTTCATTTATTTTACTGAAATAAAGCATAAACCGTTTATTGGTTGCCGCAGTTTCGATTTCGCCGAATTCTACCAGGTTTTCCTGTAGTTTCAATTGGAACATATTTTTTAATTGTCCCATAATCGGTTTGATTTCAGAAACAGGAACTTCCTGTATACCAAGTTCAAATAAAAAATCACTCATGGTTCGCCTCATTTCGGGTTTCATTATCAGTAGCTTCCACATATTTTTGAGCGATTGCACCCGCAAGATTACGCATGGTAGCCATAAAGACATTTCGCTCGGCTACCGAAACCGCTTTCCTTGCATCCAGTATATTGAAGGTATGGGAGCATTTAAGGACATAATCGAAAGCCGGAAGGTAGAGGTCCGCTGCAACCAATCGTGTCGCTTCCTTCTGGTACATCGAATAGAGATTTCTCAATAATTTAATATCCGCATATTCGAAATTATATATCGAGAATTGTCGTTCTTCTTCTGTACGCAAATGAGCATAAGTCACATGATTTCCCCATTCCAGATCGTAAATTGAATTTTTTACATCCAGGAAGGCAGCCAACCGTTCAATTCCATAGGTAATTTCCATCGAGTTAGGATTCAGTTCGATTCCTCCCGCTTGTTGGAAATAGGTGAACTGCGAAATTTCCAATCCGTCGCACATTACCTGCCAGCCTACTCCCCAGGCGCCCAATGACGGCGACGCCCAGTTGTCCTCATCAAATTTAATATCATGGTTATGGATATCCACTCCCAGATATTGAAGACTTTTTAAATACAGGTACTGTCCATCCGGGGGAACAGGTTTCATGATGACCTGGAATTGATTATGCTTTTGAACCCGGTTCGGGTTCTGTGCATACCGGCCATCATCGGGACGCCTGGAAGGCTGCCAGTATGCAACCTTCCATGGTTTCTTTCCCAGAACCCGGAAAAATGTATCCGGGGTCATGGTCCCGGCTCCCACTTCATTATCATAACCTGAAGCGATATAGCAGCCGTTATTGGCCCAATATTCCTGCAATTTTAAGATTATATCTTGTAAGCTCAATGAATCACCTTTTATCGTTTATTTTTCTTCAGTCTTCTTCCAGCGAAGCACCAATTGACGGGCTGCAAGTACTTCATCCAGTCTTCTAACCGGAGTATTGTGAGGTGCACTCGTTAATTTTTCCGGGTCTTCCTGTGCTTCTTTCAGTATCGCCCGCATCACAGAAATAAACTCATCCAGGGTCTCGCGAGATTCCGTTTCAGTAGGTTCAATCATCATCGCTCCGTGTACAATCAAGGGGAAGTAGACTGTAAACGGATGAATTCCGAAATCCAGCAACCGTTTGGCTATATCCAGAGTTTTTACATTCAATCCTTTATCTGAAAAAACAACTTCATGCAGTGTTTTAGAAGAGTATTGAAGATTTAACACATCTTCCAGATTTTTACGGATATAATTCGCATTAAGAACCGCATCTTCTGCTACTTTACGAATATTTTCCTTTCCAAGTGCCATGATATAAGCCAGTGCGCGCACCATTACCAGGAAATTTCCATAAAAATTCTTTACTCTTCCTATTCCTTTATTGAAATAGGCTGCATGATAACCATCATTTGTTTTTGTTATGACAGGTACCGGTAAATGCTGTACAAGGTGTGCAGCCACTCCAACCGGACCTGAACCCGGACCACCTCCACCATGTGGAGTTGAAAAGGTTTTATGCAGATTCAAATGCAGTACATCCACGCCAAGATCACCAGGTTTGACGATCCCCATAAAGGCATTCATGTTGGCTCCGTCCATGTACAGTAATGAACCGTTTGCATGCAGTTTCTCCGCAATTTTTGAAATATTCTTTTCAAATATTCCCAACGTATTCGGATTAGTCATCATCAAAGCCGCTACGTCCGGTGTAAGGTATTTTTCAAGGGTTTCAACATCCAGGATCCCATCCGGATTGGAAGGAATTTCCTTAATTTCATAGCCTGAAAAATGAGCGGAAGCAGGGTTTGTTCCATGTGCGGAATCCGGGATCAAAACGATTTTCCTCGGATCGCCTTTATCGGATAGGTGTTTGCGGATAATCTTCATCCCCGTAAATTCGCCGTGGGCACCCGCTGCAGGAGCAAGCGTAAAACCGCCCATTCCTGTAATCTTACATAACCACTCATCCAGGGTCTTCATGATTTCAAGATTTCCCTGCACTGTCGAAATAGGCGCATATGGATGGCAAGAGAGTTCATCCAGGCTTGCCACCGTATCATTCACTTTCGGATTATATTTCATCGTACAGGAACCCAGGGGATAAAAACCCGAATCCACCGAATGGTTAAGCTGTGCCAACTGCGTATAATGCCGGACCACTTCCACTTCCGATAATTGCGGGAAATCTTCCATGTCGTTTCTTCGATATTCCCCATCCAAAGCAATCATATCATCTGTAAAAGTCGCGGGAACCGGAGAAAAAGAGTAACCCACTTTACCTTCTTTACTTATATTAAAAATCAATTCCGGCAATTTGTTCATTGTAGTTCTCCGATAGCGCGAATTAAGCAATCGATATCCTCTTTTTTATGCAATTCCGTAAAATTAATCAACACTGCGGATTCCAATTCCTTGAAGAACCATTTCAAAGGAATCCCGGCCAGAATTCCTTTCTTTTCCAATTTGCCCGTAAATTCGTCGATGCTCATGTTTTTTACTTCCAGAACCACTTCATTGAAGAAGTTCCGGATATATTTAACTCCCACGTGTTTGAAAGTAGATACTTCCTTCACGAAGTAAGCGGCATTCAGGTGATTCGTTTTGGAAATCTGGCGAAGTCCCGCTTTTCCCATAGTCGCTAAATACATTCCTGCTCTTAATGCGCACCATGCTTCGTTCGAGCAGATATTGGATGTTGCTTTTTCACGTTTTATGTGTTGTTCACGTGTCGAAAGAGTAAGAACATATCCCCTCTTTCCATCAATATCACGTGTTTCACCAACAAGTCTTCCCGGCATCTGGCGGATAAAATCTTCTTTAACTGCCATAAATCCAAGATAAGGACCACCGTAACCCAATGGAAGGCCAAAACTCTGCGCTTCTCCCACAACAATATCCACTCCATTCTCACCCGGAGCAGTCATAAAAGGAAGCGACATCGCTTCTGTTATTGTCTGGATTGAAAAGGCGTTTTTCGCATGTAGTATTTCGGAGATTCGTTTACTGTTTTCAGCCACACCTAAAAAATTCGGAGACTGAAAAATAAATCCCGCGCAATCATCGCAAACTATTTTTTCAAGTTCATCAGGATTAATCGTTCCTGTTTTCGGATCGAAATCCACATATTTGCTTTTATATTCCACTAAATCGCGCATATAGGTTTCGATAATTTCGATATATTCCGGGTGAAGGTTTTTAGCGATCAGAATCGTGTTTTTCTTGCGTGCTTTTCTCAACGCAAGAAGGACACCTTCAGCAGCCGCAGTTCCACCATCATAAAGGGAAGCATTCGACACATCCATACCCGTAAGCATCGTCATCATCGTTTGATATTCAAACATTGCCTGTAAACTACCCTGGCTTACTTCAGGTTGATAAGGTGTATAGGGAGTTAGAAATTCACCCTTGGTGCTCAGGTACTTTACCACTTCAGGTGTGAAATGATTATAAGCTCCCCCACCAAGAAAGCTTTTATACCCCGGGAATGTATTTCGACGGGCAATTGCTTTAAACCCATCGATCAATTCATTTTCCGGGACGGCAGAGGGAAGATCATCCGTGGGATAATAGGATTTATCCCCGGGAATATCCGAGAATAATTCGCTTGTCTCTTTTATTCCAAGGAGTTTCCGTATCTCTTCCCTATCGGAATCGGTCAACGGAAAATATTTCATTTAGTTACTCCTCTAAAATTCCTTTCAAGTATTCTTCATACTCTTCATGATTCATTAATTCTTCCAATTCGTCGGAATCATCGATTCTTACTTTAAAAATCCAACCTTCTCCGTAAGGATCCTGGTTCAAAAGTTCGGGTTTATCTTCGAGGGTTTCATTTATTTCGATTATTTCACCGGTTATAGGAGCATAAATATCACTCACTGCTTTCACTGATTCGATATTGGAGCAAGCATCACCTTTGGTGATAGTATCGCCTACGGACGGTAAATCTACATAAACGATATCTCCCAATTCTTTCTGGGCATATTCGGTAATTCCGATTGAGGCAACATCATCTTCCTTTTTAATCCATTCGTGCTCTTTGGTAAATAAAAAATCTTTTAAGTCCATACTTTCCTCCTAATTTTTTCTAAGAATAAAGTTGAAATTTATATTCATTATTTTTTAGTTA
>JAKAGC010000611.1 GCA_021817755.1 Acidobacteriota bacterium
CTTTTTTCAGTTGCCATTTCCATAGGAGAATACAAATACAACATCCCCGGATTAGGTGCATCAGGTACGAGAGTTTTAGCAAATGCCACCGGTTCAGGTAATAAATAAGAACAAATCTTATACACTGCTCCTCTCGGATAATTTCGAACATCAAATATAATTGCTTTTGTATTCATGAGCTGTTGCATCACCATATCCGCATCTGCAATCTCAAGCATTCCCATGTTAACATATCCGATATTACCCGGAAGAATTTCCCATCTTATTTTGTGTGAGTCTGCTTCATGAACTTGCTGGTTAAAATCTGAAGTTCTAATCGTATTTACTGAAACATCAAATTCCTGCCCGTCTCTAATAATTTTTAAATCCATATGATCCGAATTATCGCAATTTAGATAACGGTTGATATTTCGTTCAATACAGGCATCATTTGATCCTAATACATATTTCCGGATATTGTTCCTGTATGTGTCTGTGTCGGTCCCATGGCATCTTGTGATTATATCCCCAACTTTTATTGCATCAGAGGGTATCATCACATCCGGAAAAACTTGAATAACAACCGTTTTATTTTCAACATAACCCAATTCAAATGGTGCCCTGTATAAACCGAAAAGGGAACCGGCTACAGTACTACTAAAAAAACCATGACCATCGTTAATATGTACAACGAACTCTAACATAGTGAGATGATAATCCATTTCAGATGAAACGGACATTATCCTTGGGATAAATTCAGTTAAAACATCTTCCCAATCTTGCGTCATTCCTTCTTTATATGGATAATAATAATTTATGATATTCCAAAATCTAGCCAGGGATAATAATCTCATATTTTCATTTGGAAAAGTTATAAGAGGATACACTTTTTCATTTCTAAATAAAGGAACTCCCAGGCTGTCATACCCAACATAATGATTAGAACTTGCTTTATCGGAGTTTTTCACAGATTTCAATTCATTAATGATGTCCGATTTAAATAAGGATGTGTCATCCATCCAATCAAAAAAACTCTCATCACTCTTACTTTTTGAATTTTTGTTGCTTCCGGAGTTACTAATATCAGGTTTTCCAGCTTTTTCAATTACTTTTTCGATTTCCTTATTAAAATTATCAAAATTTTCTGCCTTTTTTACCGCAGGTACTGCATTCAGCAAAACTTCATCCCAATCGATATCTCCGGTTGCCACTTTGTTATGGTAATACTTTAAAAAACCCCAAACCCGGATTAAACCTTCCAATCGTTTGTTAAGTTCGATTTTTTCAGATGAATTGGTGTCCGAGTTATCATTCTTAATCGAACATCCAAAAACCAAAGATAGACATAAGATAATTAAAATGAGTCTTTTTTTTTGCATTCTATTTCTCCATTAAAACTTATATTTTTACCATATATGTTACCATAAATATGATACTTTTAACACATTTGAAACATTGAAAAATTTAAAAAAAGATATTTATGAATTAAATTAAAAATAACAATTTTATTAATCTCATTTCAATTTAATCGAAAAACCTTATTTGATATTGTGTTGTGCTCATAAAACTTTATTATTATTTTATTCCAAATACTTTAAGGACCGGCTTTCTCATAACCGATTAGTTGAAAATTCCAAAAGAATGGAGTATAGTAAAATCCTAAATTGAGTTTTTAATGGAGGAATATAATGAGACGTCATATTCTATTAACATTTATAATCATGTTTAGTTTAACTTTTCTTTCAATAAACGGCGAAGAATCCAAAAATCTACCTAATCCTGTACTGAAAACCGGGGATGTCGAACATTTTATTCAAACATTTCCAAAATTAACCCAAGACTTAAAAGCTTTAGGAGCTGAATATGAAGCGAAAAACGGAAGTATAACATTCCCCGATGCATTGAAAGCCAATGAAAAATTCCAACAAATATTAAAACAATATGGATGGGACAATAACTTTTTTACTAAAAGTACAACAATTTTATTGGGCTATAGTATAGTTGCTTATGGAAATCAACTAAAAAACGTAACCCCTGAATTACAAAAAGCGTTAAAAGAAATCGATTCCAATCCTGATTTAACTCCCGAATTAAAAAAACAAATGCGTGACAGTATTCTGGCTGCACAAAGTACTTTAGGTCATGAAGGAAGTACAATAGTAAATATGCTGAATCCAGCAGATTTAAAATTGATTAAGCCTTTTGTCGATCAATTAAAAACTGTACTGGAATCCACAAAGTAAGCATGCAATAAATCCAAGGTTTTAAAAACAAAAAATGGAAGATACAAATATTTCAGAAATAACTTCAACAGAAAAAGAAATAACACGGGCAGCCAATATTATCAAAACCCGGAAACGATGTGTCGCTTTAACAGGAGCGGGTATTTCTGTCGAAAGTGGAATTCCTCCCTTTCGCTCAAAAGGAGGGTTATGGGAAAAATACGATCCCACGGTTTATGCCTCCATTGATGTATTCAGAAAGGACCCATCAAAATACTGGACCATCCGTGGCGAATTTATCCGTAATTATAATAATTATCAGCCCAACCCCGGTCATTTGGCACTAATGGAATTAGAAACAATGGGACTACTTCGATGTGTGATAACCCAAAATATAGACGGACTTCATGCAAAATCAGGTAGTAAAGATATACTGGAAATTCACGGTAGTTTGAGAGAGATTTATTGTGTGAACTGCAAGAGACAGTATATTGCTCCTGATATTCCAGCAGGAACTCCACCATATTGCGAAAGCTGCGGTGGAGTTTTAAAACCAAATACCGTTTTATTCGGTGAATCATTGCCAGCTACTGCATTGAAGCGAGCCCAGGAAGAATCAGAGGAATGTGGGGTAATGCTTGTGATAGGAACCTCCGCCAATGTATTTCCTGCGGCTGCTCTTCCTGAAATTGCTCATCGAAGTGGTGCTGTTTTGGTAGAAATCAACTTAGAAAATGCCTTCCCACAAGCTGAAGTTTACATTAATGAAAAATCCGGGATTGCTTTACCTGAAATTATTAGAAGAATCAAAGATATAATATAGTACTTTTTCCCAGTTCTTAAAAAGTACAAAAAATTTATACCATTTTCGCTTTTCCGTTATCTAGAGAGAAATACGTATATAATTTAAAGGCGATTTCTGCCTTCATTTAAAGGAGGTTTTTAATGAAAATTTTAATAATTTTGATGATCGCATTAACCCTTTGTATTCCAGGTATTAAATTATCCTCTCAGGAAACGCAAAAAAAAATTGTTGAATCAGTAAGTGTCGATTGGTGGCTTGTGCCTGTATTCATCCTCGATAAAGATGGTAATCCGGTAGAAGATATAAAAGAGAGTGATATCGATGTTATGATCAATGGAAAAAAAATTGACAACTACATTCTCAATAGACGCTCCTTAGTTGTAACACAAACCCAGGAAGCCCAAAAACAAGAATCAGAACCCCCATCGCCCAAAAATCAGAATGTCGTCTTTCTTCTTTTTGATAATGCAATGGCTAGCGA
>JAKAGC010000612.1 GCA_021817755.1 Acidobacteriota bacterium
AATTTGCAAGGAGTTGATTTTCAAGGAGTCAATTTTAGTGAAATTGTATTTAATGAAGCGGATTTACAAGGCGCTAATTTCAGAGAAATCAATCTCGAGTCTGCCCGGTTTGAAAAAGCAGATTTAAGTTGGGCTGATTTTAAAGGAGCCAATATGAAAAACGCCAGATTGCAGGGGGCAGTACTAAGAGGTACTGATCTTTCTTTTGCTAATCTTAGTGGAGCGATATTTAGAAATGCAGATTTTAAAGATACAAGTCTTGAGAATACGAACTTACAGGATACGGATTTGTCCGGGGTCAAAAATCTTTTTATTGAAATGTTGTTAAATGTAGCATCTTTAGTTGGTGCTAAGGGCCTTGATTTGAAAATTGAAAAGGATCTAAGAAAACGTAAACCCGGTTTATTCGTATCTATTAAAACTGAAATTTAATTATTTTGAATCGGGTAATATTTCGTTTTGATTCATATTAGAAATTTGAAGTCTAAATTTTTATTATTTGTTTTCCTAATTCTCGGAATTTTTTGGATCAAAATTCTTTTTTTTATTTGATTTGTGTTCATATGGTAAGACAATGATTTCCACCATTTTTTGTGATCTTAATTCTTCAGGGAGATTTATAGTAATATATCCTTTTTGGGGATTTTTAAAAAATCGCATTGCTTCCAAAGTATATAACCTCCTTTGATTCCATTAGATATTTAAATTTATTATACTCATGCGATTTACTTTTATCAACAGAGTATATTTTAATAATGAAATATTTTTATATACCGGTTGTCGGTGTAAAATTCGTGATACTGATAGTGTTGGTGTTAGCTATTTGGTATGCCTGAAGGCATTTTATCAAATAAGCGCAACGCGCTCCAAATCGGCTCATCTTCTTAACTTCTTCTCTTCTTACCTTTTTTCTTTTTTATATCATGATTTTAATGGATGATGATTTCAACCTTGTCATGCAAGAACCTAAATCTTGTGCGTCTAAACAGTATCAATCCTAAATTTAATAGCGGATAATTTCAGTTGCCGGATGCCGGTAAAAACAAGCGTTAGTGTTAGTCAGGGAAAAAATATTTTATTTCAATTCTGATTCATGTAATTCCCATTCTTCTATGTCTTCGTTTTCTACAAGCCAGTAGAATTTATCGTTCCATATCGTATAAATTCTATATAATTGGAAATCAATCCAGGGGATATATTTTTTTCTCACTGATTTTCCATTCCAGTCACATATAATCACTTCCCGGTTATTATCTACCTTTTTATAAGTGAGAAAATATATTTTGTTTTTTCCAATAAAAAAACCATAAAATCCTGGGAAATATTCGGGTTGATTGTAATAATATTCATTATTAAACCAATTCCATTTTGGATTATCTCCGGTCTCTTTTTTCAAATCTTTCCCATAATCTTGCGGTACTTTAATTTTTTCTGAATCCAATCTTATTTGATATAAGCGGTTACCATTTAAATCATGTACCTGGACAAATAGACCTCTTTCCGAGTCGCCAATAAATATTCTATTTTCAAATATGATAACGTCTCGTCTGTCTATGATGGTTCTGAAAGGTTTTTTATTTCCTTTTGTCGTAATTTTCGGTATTTCGTAGCAGTACAGCAATTTTTCAAATTTCATATCATTGGGAGGTGAGTAGGAATATAAGGAAATATCGTACAATGAACCCGAAGTTTTATCATTAATTTTTCGGTTTAGACAAATAAATTTATCATCAACCGGTCTAACGTAAGTCGTTCTATTGGATGGAGTTCTAAATTCTTTAATGAATTTTCCATCTCTTGCAAAGAATAAATTTTTTCCAAGGCAGTACAAATATATATAATTAGGAGATGTCCAGACAAAAGCTGTTCCTAATGCTTCTCCTGGTCCCTCGCCGCGTTTAAGCAGTTGTCTTTCATATTTAAAATTTTTAGTCGAATAAACATGAAGTTGTTTGGTAGTGTCTGCGATTAGAAGTTGAATATTATCCATTACGATATAATCTGGGTTTGACACTTCCGGTAGGTTAGCGATTTTTCGATCATAGAGTAATGAAATTGATATTCCCAAGAGGATTAAGGCATAAATTGGTAATTTTTTCATTTTTTTTCTCAATATAAATTGTTTTCTAAGAGTAAAGGGAATCAAATTCCCTTTACTCCGAAAATTAGAATAATTATTCTATTGGTACAGAACCAAATTTACAGATGTAACCACCCAAAGCTGCTTCACAATGACATGTAATGCCTAAAGAACATTCCTCTGAAGAGGATGAGCACTGCTTATTCCAATCGCAAGTCAACCATGCTGCTTCTGCTTTGTGAAAAAATAACTCGTAAGATGAAAAGACGAATACAAACAGTATGAAGCTGAAAAATAAAATCTTTAAGATTCTTTGAATCATTTTTTATTGCTCCTGTTTTTGGATTTGTATACAGTATAATAACAGGAAGATGAATAAATTATCGATGACAAACGAGACATTGGATAATGTTTTTCGGTTTTTATGAAATTAGATAAGTCAAAGTTATTAGTCATTAAGAAAATTCCAGTTTAAAAGTAACTGATATTACATTTTTTTTAATACCTGCTATTTTCTCAAAGTTTTGGAATTTAATTAATCTGATGTATTGGTTCAGGTAAAATTGGAAAAATATCCAGTTTTCATAAGCAAATTTATTATATTTCCAATGAATAAAAATTATACTCATTCTATAACCTGGTTTCAAGCGCCATTTGTTTTCTTTTTTCCTTTGCCCGCATGAGTTTTTCTTCCCGTTCTTTTAATCGCTGTTCTTTTTTTTCTTCTAAAACATCCTTTGGAGGAAGATAGTAAATCCCGCTGTGGAGTCTGCGGCAATTATATTCCTCAATATATTTCTCGATGATCTGACGGGCATCCACTATATCCAAAAAGCTCTTCTTGCGTATACATTCCCTCTTAATGGTTTTGTGAAAACTCTCTATTTTCCCATTACTTTGAGGATAACGTACTGAGGTTCTTACGTGTTTCAATTCTTTTTCTCCCAGAAAGCACTTAAAATCCCTGGATATAAACTGACTACCATTATCACTGATAATACGTGGCCGAATATTGGGGTATTTTTCCAAGGCGCGTTGGATAACCACCTCTACATCGAACTCTTCCATATGAACTCGTAATTCACTATGTACTATATAGCGACTATATCCATCAAGTACACTGACCAGAAAATAAAAAGCACATTGAATTTTTACGTATGCAATATCTACATGCCAGTGTTGATGAGGTTTAATCGGTTGACTGAATCCAACTCCTTTACTGCTCTCATTCCGCTGGTTCCAGCGATCCAGTAAGCGATGCTTCTTCAATACTCGGTATACTGTCGCGGGACTTACTGCTACTATGTCTTCATCCAACATCTGATAGCATAGCCGTCGGTAACCCTCAAATTCATGTGTCAACCGATAATCGAGTATTGCTCTCTCTTCTTCCATACTTATTCCC
>JAKAGC010000613.1 GCA_021817755.1 Acidobacteriota bacterium
AGATGGTTAATATATCGCTTAAACCGTTTTGTACCATCCACATTGCCATCGAACATAATCTTATTTCCGCGCAGAGAAACATCGATTCCGAATGAAGACTCGATCTTGTCGAGATTTTTTTGAACAAACATCAATAAACCGTTGCTAAGATCTTCAGGGTAAATTATTTCGTCCATATGCCTATTATCCAAATATGTTTTATCGTGAAATTATATCCCCGTGCTTTATAAATGTCAATGGTGCAAAGAATCATAAAATTATTCGCATATCACGAATAAATTACCAGTTCCAGAGGTGGAATATCGAGAGTTTTAGTTCCCCTTGATTTGCCAGAAGCACGAACATTGAGTTTATCAAATTCACCCGGAGCAATTAAATGAGAATCTAATGCAGCCAGAATAGCCGCTCCTGTTGGAGTAAACAACTCCTTTTCTATAGGTCCTTTTTTCCAGGGGATATTGTATTCCTCTATAATAACAGTTGTGGCAGGAGCCGGTATTGACAACATCCCATGAGAGCAATGCACATGCCCTCCTCCCACAGAAACAGGACAAGTTAAAAACGCTCTCGGTTGAACTCCCAATTCCTGCAATCCTGTGACTGCACCCATTATATCGATTACAATATCCTGTGCTTCATGTAAAAAGCTCTCCTCCAAATCATGGTTATGATGGTTATTGTGGGTGTGATGATGATCATCGTGATTATGATGATGATTATGATGATGTTCATGATGATGGTCATGGCGATGATCATGATCATGCTTATGGTCATGCTTATGATCAGCTATATGGTGTTCATGGTGATGATCCTTTTTATCGATATGATCCCCTTCGATATGGATATTGAATTCCTTATGAGCTCTTTTTTCTGCTTTTACAAGAATATCAAAAACGTTCATCCCAAAGTTTCTAAACTCTTCTTTAATTCCAAAACGATCGAATAAATGAGTTAAAATGGTTCTTCCTTCATCCGAAGCCAGATGTTTTCGTTTTGATTCAAGATGGATAAGAAGCCTCATCACACCTTGATCGATGGATTGAGCTTCGATATTTACGGAGCCCAGTAATTCTCCCGCTGCACACATGGATTCTTTCATTATATCAGAACGAGCCCCGGAGGCAATCAAAGCTGCTGAAAACATATCACCGGACATACCTCCGCCAGGGTTGATCAATAACTTCATACAAATCTCCTCAAAATGAATTTCGCTGCCAATTCTATTTTTTTATTTCCTTAACAAGTTTAGCAAGCACTTCGGAAGCTTTTCCTCTAAGGAAAATATTGGTAATGGAATGAGTATAAGCAGATGGTTCCGTATTAACTTCTATGATAAATGTACCATTTTGACTGGCGAAAATCGGAACCTGGCAAGCGGGCATTACCTGACCCGTTGTACCGATAACTAAGAATACTTCTGAAATTTTCGCTTCATAAAAAGAGAGCATATTTACCTGTTTTGGGATAGGTTCACCGAAGAAGACAAAATCAGGTTTTAAAACACCACCACATTCATTACACCGGGGAGGTAAAGCTTCCAATGAGACCTTTTGAGCATTGTACTCTCTGCCACACAAAATGCACGACATAGTCCTGGAAGTTCCGTGAAATTCAAAAACATTCTTACTTCCTGCTTCCTGGTGAAGGGAATCGATATTTTGAGTAATTACAGTTTTCACACGCCCTAAATTTTCCAGTTCGGCGACAAATTTATGAGCGCTATTGGGTTTGGCTTTCCCGAAGAAATCATAGAATATCTCTTTAATCACTACCCATGCTTCGTCCGGGTGTTCTTTAAAATACTCGATATCGAGAATATGTGGATCGTATTTACTCCATAAACCATCTTTTCCCCTAAAAGGGGGAATACCGCTTTCAACCGAGATACCCGCTCCTGTAAATACTGTAGTATGCTGGGATTCTTTTATCCGAGCAGCTGCCTGCCTGATTAAATTATCCATCGATCTGGTCTCCGTTATATGGATTAAATAACATACTACCAGATTTCATATTTAATGTCAAAGGGTATAAAAGACCGCTCAATAAACTCAAACAGATATTTTTAGATATATTTCGAGACAATTGAATGGATTCGGGTTGGAATTTCTACAGGTGATTATAGCTGTTTTAATTTATACGCTATAATGTGGAAAACACTTTCTTGATTTTAACCTCCGGTGGCCAGGGGGCTTTTTTGTAAAAACGCCCCCTGGACCTCCGAAAAACTTTTGCTACTTTATTTCTAATAAGTCCATTTATATCTGTGGCTATTTCGCTGGCGGTTTGCTCAATGAAATATCTGCGATATCGCCAATCCGTTTGGCCATCTCGATCATGGAATCGAAATTCACTTGTGAGAAAACTATCATCTTGGCCCCATCAGGAGATCCACCACCATGCATACAACCAGGCACACCTGCACCAATAGTTAACCATTCGATTAATCTTGCAATCCGCATACGTGTTTCCGCGGGTGAATTGGCCTTTAAATATTTTTGGATTAAATGACCATACCTGCTATCCGTAAAATCTTCATAAGAAGGCATACAACCCGTTTCTGCAATACCTCCGGCTATTTCCTGTGTAAGACGTTTGGTTTCATACGGGAGTGTTGCCACATACACTTTATTAGCATGTGCCAGAATCGGATCAGGAAGCCAGCAACCAGAAGGATGCTTTGTTCCCATTACAGCAGCTGCAAGTCCCATACCAAAAGTGGTTTCATTATTTACAATCATCTGGGTTAATTTATCACGGAAAACCTTTTCATCAAGACCATTGGCACGTGCTATAAGAATAGAGGCACCGATCATAACATCACCCTGACCCGCAACACATCCGCCTATGGCAGAACGATACGGAAGAGTGAACCGGAATACCGCATCCCCGGCATAACTGTATTCCCCAGCCATAAATACCCGTTCTTTTGGCACGAATACATCTTCAAAAAACAAGAATCCTTGGGTAATACCGCCATGTTTAACAGGGTTATCAAAACCATCTTCCAGGTCCCTTTTATCAGAGGGATGGCGTGCTTCCACAATTGTTAAACCAGGAGTATCTTTCGGTATAACAAAACTCACTGCATAATTTGAATCATCTTTTTTCAACCGGGTAGTCGGCATAACAAATATTTCATTAGCAGCAGCAGTACCGCAAATCATTATTTTTGCACCACGAACCACGATGCCATCTTCCCTCTTCTTTACAATACGCAAATAGGAATCCGGATCCGGTTGTCTCGATGGAGGAAGACGACGCTGACCTTTCGCATCGGTCAACGCTCCCGCAACAGTAATATCTCTTTCCTGTGCATCGATCAACCATTTTTTCATCCGTTCATGGTAATCAGTCCCCATATCATGATCGATATCCCAGGTAGTAGACCACATTGCATTTAAAACCGCCCAACCTGCACAACGTCCACCGGTACAAGTACCTGTAAGCTGAAACATAAGACGTTTTAATTTACTATTGGCATAC